>CAZDYB010000601.1:0-3212 GCA_964509045.1 uncultured Akkermansia sp. | reverse complement strand
GATCATCTGCGTCATCTGCGCAATCTGCGGATCAAACTGCCTTTTCCAGGTTCAAATGGAGAATGCTTGGACGGGACTCCATTGCCTTCGTTGTCTTGTGCCTTTTACTCGGCGAAGGCTTTGTGCTGTGGGTCCCCGCCCGAGAGCAGATACGCCATCAGGTCCATCAGTTCGTCGCGGTTCAGGCCCGAAATCATGCCCTCGGGCATGATCGAGACCTCGGAGAATCGGATGCCTTCCACCTGGTTTACGGGAGCCTTGGTGATCTGGTTCAAATCAAAGGGATTCGAGGCCACGCCCACCTCCTGGTCGTTCCGGAAAATGAGACGCCCATAGAGCGGTTCCTCGTCCTTGAGATCCACCACGCTGGCCATGTACTGCTGGGAAATGGACGCGCTCGGCTCGCAGATGGCCACGAGGATGTCCCGGATCGAATAGCGGTTGCCCACCGAGCCGAGGTCAGGTCCGGAATGACCGCCTTCGCCACCGACCCGATGGCAGGCAATGCACAGCCCTGCGGAGAACGCCGCTTTTGCCTTGTCGAAATTCCGGCCTCGAAGCCCCGACTCGAACAGCTTCATCGCGGTCTCAACCGTCCATTCTCCGGGCGGTCCCATGGGCTTCGGCAGTTTGGAAAGGTCGACCGTGGGAAAGTCGTCCAGCAAACCAGTCATCAGCTCGACATCCTTGGTTTCAAGCTGGGCGATGGCATCCATGCGGATGGCCCGGATGTATCCGGCGAAGCTCCTGCCGCCATCATTTGCGAGGGCCTCGTTCAGCCAGCCGAAGTAGTACTTGCGGTCGGAAATCGTCCATCCGGTCCGCACGCGTCGGAGGAGATACGCGTAGAGGATGTTCCGGGTATTGGGCGTATTGGCCATCATCCTGAGGATGGCGGCGCCATACTCGTGACGTCCGAGCATTGCCTTGTCGTAGGCGACGATTCCGGCACGGGAGGCCTTCATCAGCGCGATGGTCTTTGGCACGACGGAGGGAGCCTCGAGGGCGGCGAGAACGCGGCACAACTCCCCGTTCACGGTGTCGTCCTTCGATGGGAAATGCTCCTGGAGCCGTGCGATTGCGGCTGCCGCCTTGTCTGCGGAGGGTTGGCCGAAGCGGGTGAAGCAAAGCGCATACGCGCGGAGCAGCGCCAGTTGGTCTTCGCGCTCGATGGATTCAAAGGCCACCCCGCCAAGCTTGTCGAGCAACCGCCCGGACAAGGATCTGTCGCCATGACGGCTCAGCGCTATGGCCGCGTAAATGATCGCTCGTGGATTTTCCTCGGTGAATACCTTGTCGCGCCAGAGCGCAAGGTCCTGGTTCTCGACGGCGATGCGCGCGGCGTAGCGGATGTGGCGGTCAGGATGAGCGAGATGAGGCCATGCCTTTTCCACGGCGTTTGCGCCGCCCTCGCCGTGAACGTGGAATCTCTCCAGCGAGCGGCGCAGTGCCCGCAGGTCGTCGTTGGCCATCAGCGATCCCGGAGCGCCGGCTGTTTTCGGGCCGGTGTGACGGATGCGATAAAGCCGGGACGCCGTCGTGCGTCCACCCGTGACGAAGTACATCGCGCCATCGGGGCCGAACCGCATCGCCGCGATGTTCAGCGGGCTGCCGTGCAGGAACTCCGTCTTCGTGCCGGTATAACTCGAACCACTTTCCTGCATCTCGACGGTGAAGATCGTGCCGAAGGTCCAATCGCAAACGAACAGCTGGTCCTGAAACTCCGCCGGGAAGTTCGAGTGGTGGCCAAAGCTGATGGCTGTCGGTGAGCCCGGGCCCATATCGAGCACCGAGCCGAGGCTGTCGGCGAAATGATCGGGCCAGACACCGGTGTTCGCGCGCCAGCCAAACTCCGCGCCGCTCGTGACATGATTGATCCGCGTAGGCCGGTACCATGGGGCTCCCACATCGAACTCCATGTCGGAGTCGTAGGTGAAAAGCTCGCCCTCACGATTCAGGGCGATGTCCACGGAATTGCGGAGGCCCGAGGCAATCATTCTCCAGTCCTTGCCGTCGGGCGAAATCCGGCACACCCAACCCCCGGGCGGCTTGAGCCCCACCGAGTGCCCTGATGGATCGGGAATCACCGGGATGAGTGCGTCCTCCTGCCAGACCGGAGGCTGCATGGAAGTCGCTCCTTCCGGCACCCGGGTGAAATTGCCGCTGACCAGATACAACCCCTTGCCATCGGCTGTCTGGATGATGGAGTGCGCCGAGTGCTCGTAGCCCATGTCCAGCTTCTGCAGCAGCGTGAACTCATCAAAGCGGTCGTCTCCATCCGTATCCCGGATGCGATAGAATCCCCTCATGTTCGCCATGTAGAGGCTGTCGAAAGCATAGAGAAACCCATAGGCACCGCCGACCTTGCGCTTTCCCCAATCCACGGGCTCATAGGGAAATCCAGGCAGGCTCTCGACCTTGATTCCTGCGTCCCCGACCGGCAGCGTCACGCGGAACACGCCCTTGTCATCCTGATCGGAGACGATGAGTCGGCCCTTGGGATCAAAGGCCATCGCCACCCAGGAGCCCTGGGACCTGGGCACCTCATAGAGCACCTCCGCCTCAAATCCTTCGCGAAGGGTGATGCCCGTGTCCGTATCCAGAACCAGCCGGGGAGAATCTGCGGCGCACAACAGGGATGAACCCAGAATCCAACCAAGGAATGCATGGCGTGAGAAGCTCATGGAGGGATGTTCAACAGGAACCCGCTGAAGATCCATGATTCTCACCGCCGGGTTCAGTGCACGGGAACGCCTCCGTTGAGATGGTCAAAAGGGCGGGAGAGTTCGTCGGTGGATTCCGGGTTGGGGAGCAGTCCCAGCGATTCAGCATGCCGGTGCCATCCACGACCATGAGCTCCGAGGTCTGGCTCAGCGGGGCAATGCAGCCGCGTCCAAATATTCAGCAATTGGTGGTGGGGCGCCCGGGTGTGGACAAGGTGAATATCAAAGAGTTAGGCGTGGCTCCATTGCCTCCCTTTCAGGGCGCGATGTGGAAGGAGGGGTTGCCTGGCGGGAATCTTGGGCACGGCGAACAGCGCTCGCCGCTCCGGGGTGTTGGGCACGGCGAACAGCGCTCGCCACTCCGGGGCATGGGAGTGTGTTCACAGGTTGAGGATCGGGGTAGCGTTCGCGGGTGAGCTTGTTGCGTTCATGGCGGTGGGTTGTGGCCTGGGGTCTGTCGATGTCGATCTGGGCGCAGGATGCCGGGTT
>CAZDYB010000600.1:1952-3224 GCA_964509045.1 uncultured Akkermansia sp. | reverse complement strand
AATTCCGCGCTCCTGAGGGAGGGGATTGAGGTGCGGAATGAATTCCGCGCTCCTGAGGGAGGGGATTGAGGTGCGGAATGAATTCCGCGCTCCTGGGGAACAGGATCAGTAGCCGTAGAGGGCGTTGCCGGTGCGGACGTCGATGTAGCCGGTCCGTTCGAGGTACCAGGCGAAATCAGCGCGGCCCGGTGCATCGAAGGGGATGACGGCCGGGTAGGAGAACTGGATGCGGGTGTATTTGGAGGCGCGGCTGAGCCAGCGTTTGATCTCGGCATGGCCGTCGGCGAAGGAGAATCCGCAGGCGCCATTGTGATAGGAGGCGGGGATGTCCTGCCAATTGGACGCGGTGCCGTTGTTGATGAAGAAGCCGTCGTTGATGGAATCGGGGTGTTCGTCGAGGGTGAGCCAGGTCTTGGAGGGGTTGGGGCAGTCGACGAGTTTGAGGAACTGGCGACGGTCCTGGAAACCCCAGTTCACGCCGCGGATGGTGGGGTCTTCGTTGGGGTTGGTGGTGGATTTGAAGCGCCCGAAGAAGGAGTTCATGGCCATGGACCGGTTGCGTTGCCTGAAGCGGGCGTTGCGCTGGGGAGTGGAGAGCTTGACGTCGGCGGGGCATTTGTAGACGCCGACGGTGCCGCCGGTGTACTTGCCGAGGACACCGGAGAGGACCCAGGCGTCATTGGTGACGGAGCGGTCGGCGGTACCGCTGCTGGCGCCCCAGGTCATGACGTTGTTGACCCAGTTGTCGAAGACGCGGCGGTCGATGGCATCGATGGTTTCGGACACGCCATAGTTGTTGGCGACGCGGTCATTGAAGTCGGTGGTGTAGACCACCCAAGCCAGGGACAACTGTTTGGAGTTGTTCATGCAGGCGATTCCCTGGGCCTTGGATTTGGCCTTGGCGAGACCGGGCAGGAGCATGCCGGCGAGGATCGCGATGATGGCGATGACGACGAGGAGTTCGATCAGGGTAAACCCGGCTGGGCGGGGTATCCGGGTTCGAAGGGTGGGACCTGAGGTACGCATTGAAAAGGGGATGCTCCCAGAGTCCGATTTCTGCAAGGACGGAGTGGGTATTGTGCGAAAGGTGGCGCGAATTCAGAACTGACGGAGGGCCGCCAACGGTCTGGCACGGGCCCAATCCGCTATGTCCCTACTACTCGCTTCCGGCGACCGAACGTCGCCGTCCCAAGGCATGGGGAATGTTTTCCGGCGACCGAACGTCGCCGCTCCGGGGCGTGGGGATTGGTTTCCGGCGACCGAACGTCGCCG
>CAZDYB010000600.1:0-1852 GCA_964509045.1 uncultured Akkermansia sp. | reverse complement strand
CGAACGTCGCCGCTCCGGGGCGTGGGGATTGGTTTCCGGCGACCGAACGTCGCCGCTCCGGGGCATGGGTGAGGATGGGGTTATTGGACGCGGAAGGTTCGTGGGGTGTTGGTCTGGGATTGCGGGGTGGATTGGGTTGGTTCGGGCAATCGTTCTGCGCCGGGCAGGACGACCTCGAATTGGCGCGGGGCGGGGGAGAGGCCGGGAACACGTGCGCCGGAGCGCACCCACCAGAAAACGGCGGCGACAACGATCAATCCGCCGAGCAGACGGAATTGGAGCACCCGCCATTGTTGTCGGAAGGAAGGGGTGGGACGGGACGGTTCGTCGGGTTCGGATGGGGGTGGAGAGCCAGGGGATCCGCCGGCGGTGGAGGAGGCATCGGGATTGTTGGAAGCGGAGGAATCGGGCATGGCCGGGTTCTCCATCCAGTGTCGGGTGCGGTCGAACAGGACGGGCCAGGCGACGATGCCGGAGTCGGCGGTGGCGATGCAGAAGCGGGAGTTGCAGGATTCGCGCGGGCAATAGCCGAGGCGGAGACGTTTGAGGGCGGGGGAATCGGGTTGGGCTGGATCGGGGGCGAAGGCGAGGGCGGCGAGGTCGTCGGCATTGAAGCGGGTCTTGCAACCGAGACAGGTGACGCGGAGGTGAAGGTGGGTGAGTTCCTGGATCCGGGCGGCGTCCTCATTGGCTTCGCCGAGGGCGCGGACGATGGCGGGATAGAATCCCGGGAGGGTGTCGAGACGGAGTTGGAGTTCGGCGGGTCGGCTCATGGATTTTGGGAAGGAGTCAGGTCGGGATCAATTGGCCGGCTGATACCAGACCCAGTCGCGGGTGGGTTCGTACGGATGATAGGCATCCTGGGTGAGGGCGCGGCTGAAGTTGAGGACGGCGGCATGGCCATCGCCGAACTGGACGGCGGAGATGAAGGAGGCGGGTGCGAGGGCGGGGTCGGGGAAGGCAGTGCGGCCCTTGGCGCGATGCCATTGGACCCAACGGGGAGGGATTCCGATGCAGCCCCAGGGACGGGCGGGAGGTTCGTGGGAGATGATGTAGACGGAGGGATCGGCCATCCAGGCCTCGGATTTGCCGCCGATGCCATCGCGGGCGTCGGCTTCGGGGCGGAGGGTGCCCGGTTGGGAGAGTTTGACGAGGCCGCCGGCGTTGTATCGGTAGGAGCAACCGGCCTCGTCCCAGGCACTGGGCGGGCCTTCGGGGGTGATGCAATCGGTGACACCGCCGCGGTCGAGGGGGCAGCGGAAGGAATTGGGATTGGGGACGTAGCGGTGGAGGGGTCGATTCTGGGCGAGTGCGAAGCGGGGAGATGCGGACCGACCGCCGAGGGAGGGGCGGATGTCCTTGAAGCCGAGTGAGCGACCGGTGCCGGGTTCACGGTCATCGACGGTGGTGGAGGGGTAGCGTTGGTCGTTGTCGGCGACGTACATGAGGAGACCGAGGCCGACCTGGCGGAGGTTGTTGAGGCAGACGGTTTCCTGGGCGCGGCCTTTGGCTCCGGCGAGGGAGGGGAGGAGCATGGAGGCGAGGATGCCGATGATGGCGATGACGACGAGGAGTTCGATGAGGGTGAAGCCGTCCCGCCGGAAGGGGGTTGAAGGAGGGCGCGGGGGATTCATGGGATGCGGGAGAATGGACAAAAGCGGGGTCGGTTTGGCACGGCTGGATTGATTCGTCGAGGTGTTCCGGGCGGGGGGCATGGGTTGGGGGAACGCGGAGCGCGGGCAACGGGCATCGCATCCGTCATCGTAGTCGTACGTGTGCCCGATGGTTTTCTTCGGGTTGAGGTCCGGCCGAATGCGAGCCCGATGAGTTTTCGAGTACGAGTACGAGTACG
>CAZDYB010000599.1:0-3226 GCA_964509045.1 uncultured Akkermansia sp. | reverse complement strand
TGACCGTCTCCAGAACAAATCCCGTCCCGTCATCCATGATCTCCAACACCACCAACCCTTCCTCCAATCGCAGTTCCAGATCCACCTGCTGCGGCTGGCCATGGCGCAGGGCATTGCTGAGTGCTTCCCGCGCGATGTTCGCCAACTGCACCGCCTGGTCGCCCGTCACCCGCCCCGAAACCGCGGCATCGCATCGCACCCCGATCCGCGCCGTCGTCCCGCCCCGAACCCGCTGCACCAACGCCTGCACCACCGTGCAAAGATCAACCGGCTTGTCATCCGCTTCCACCTCGGTGGTGATGAACTGCCGGATCTCGGCGATCACCGCGTCGAGTTCCCGCTGCGCGGCGGACAGTTCAGAACCCCCATGGACCGACTCGGACCGCATCCGCCCGACCGTGTGGGCCAGCCCAAGCTGGATGGCATACAGCGATTGGATGGTCCCGTCATGGAGGTCGCGACTGATCTTCTCCCGTTCACGTTGAGCGGCGGCAAGGGCATCGCGCGCCTCGCGGATCTGAACGGTGAGGCGATCCTGCCGGTTGCGGGCGCGCACCGAACCACCCACCAATGCCGTGGCCAACAGCGTGACCGCGACACCGGCCAGGACAGTGGTCTTCGCCAACCGCCTCGGCGACTGCGCCTCGAACAGGGGCGTGGCATAGAAAAAGAGCGAAAACCTCTCCCCATACATCGGCCAGGTCTGGCGATGCGTGAGGTACGACCGGAACCCGGGATCATCGGCACGGGGCCTCTCCCGGTCCCGATTCATCCAGGTCTCACTCGTCAGCCGGTTGGTCGAGGAATAGACCTCGATACCCAGATCAGCCGCATCCGACTCGGTCGTCCCGACCAACAGTTTGAAATCCACCGGAGCCACGATCATCCCGGACAGATGCACCCAACGGGCGCATTGATGGTAGCTCTCGTTCGGAGCGGGAGCCGCCACGTATTCCGCCAACTCAGGTCGATACATGGGCACATAGAACATCGTGCCAATGATGGGATTGCGGTTGGTGTCCAGCATCACGCTCTGACGTTCGCTCATCGCTGGTCGGGACCCGAGGATGGTCGAGGCGAGTGAACTCTTGCTGGTGTAACCGAGTGAACTCGTTCTGGTGTGACCCTTACGGTCCCAGTAATCCCAGTAGGTGCTTTGGAGTTCATAGTCAGGCAGGAACTGGCGCCCCTCCCGGACATCGCTGCGCAGCGCCAACTGACAATCGATCCGATGATCGTTCTTCCACCCGCAAAGTCTCCGCCAGTCTTCCGCGGACCACTCTGCCGGCGGCATCGGCAGGATATCCCGCAGGTTCACTGAGGTCCGGTTGGTGGCCACCGCAATGCCCAGGATCCAGGGACAATTGATCGTCAGGCCGTTCTCGTAACACCACCGGGCGAACACTGGATTCCGACTTTCCCCACTCAACGCCAGATAATCCCGCAGGTGCTGCAGCAGCATCTCGCTCTTCTCCAACCGGGCATCAAGCAGGGTCTGGATCTCGCCGGCCCGCCGGATCAACCGCTGCCGGTCCAGGTCCACCGCCTCGCGATGCAAGGCCCAGCCCAGGATTGCCGTCACCACCAACCCGACCCCCAGTGTCCACCACGCCGCATGGCGGCGGAGGAATAGGCGTTGGGCCAGGCGGATCACCCCTGCGTTCTACGGAATGGAGGCCGCACAAGTCGAAGCGAATCGCCACCCCGGACAGGAGGCATTTGCCTCCTGACCCCGGAGGCATCTGCCTGTCTTCCGGAACTCCCTCGTCCTGTGGCTAAGTGTCGTCCAGCCAGTCGAAATACCTTCAGATCCGTCTGGGGGTTCAGCCTGGGCAACAACTCCACAAAGAACTCAAAACCAATATGCTCAAAAAGTACGGGATGGTCGGGTTGGCAGTCGCAATGGGAATGTCGGCCGGATTGACCAGTGTCCAGGCCGAGGAAGCGGAACCCGACATCCTGAAGGCCCCCGATTATCGCCCCTTCACCCTTAGCCTTGAGGCAGGCACCACCGGTCTGGGCGGATCGGCCCACTGGCGTTTCCTGCCCCATCTGGGGATCGGGGCCGGCGTCACCGGAATCAGTGCCTCCCTCCTGGAAGTCGAAGGGGACGACATCACCTTCGACTCCGATCTGCAGTTGCTCGTCGCACCCATCACCGTCGACTTCTATCCCTTCAAGAAAAGATCGTTCCGGATCAGCGCAGGCATCGCGTACAACGGCAATGAGGTCGGCGGGGACGCCCGGTTCACCGAAGACCAGATGATCGGTGACAATCTCTACACCCCAGGCCAATTGGGAACCCTGCGCATGGATGTGAATCTCGGTAATCAATTCGTCCCCTATGTGGGTATTGGCGGCGTGATGTTCTATTTTGATTCGGCTCACCGATGGTCCCTTGGATGGGAACTCGGCGTCCTGTTCACCGGAAGCCCGGATGTTTCGCTGCGCAGCAGCAACAGCAATCCAGAGCTGGATGCAGACCTGGAACTCGAGCGACAAAGCATCGAAGCTGATCTGGACCTCTTCAAGATCTACCCCGTGGCGAAGATCGCCGTCTCGTTCTCCTTCTGATTGCTGACGCAAACAGGGCCGGGACCCGAACCGGCCGTCTTTCAGTCAACTCCCCCAATCGTATGTCAGCTCGGATCACCCTTGCCTGTATCACCACTCTGCTGGCGGGCGTCGCAGTCCATTCCCAAGCTCCCACACCGGATGATTTCAATCCAGGTGTCTTGGGTGGAGAGCTTCCGGCAGTCATACTTTCGATGGCTGTGCAATCGGACCACAAGATCGTGGTCGGAGGCGTCTTTGCCGGCTTGAATGGTCAGGCCCGCACCGGGTTGGGGCGTCTGAATCAGGATGGCTCGTTGGACACGGGCTTTGATCCGACGGTCGGACCCGCCCCTTTCGCCTCCGTCACCACACTGGCCATGCAATCCGACGGAAGAATCCTTGTAGCAGGCGACTTCACCCGTTTGGACGGGCAGGCGCGTGGCGGACTCGGTCGTCTTAACCCGGACGGTTCGCTGGACCCGACCTTCAGCCTTGGGATCGATGGAGATGACTACCCGATGATCACCTCCCTGCTGGTGCAAGCCGACGACCGGATTCTCGTCGGGGGGCGATTCTCCACTCTGGGCGGCCAATCGCGGCAAGGGTTGGGCCGACTCAAGGCCGACGGTTCCTTGGACGGCGAATTTCGACCGGAGGTCGCCGGGGACTT
>CAZDYB010000598.1:0-3226 GCA_964509045.1 uncultured Akkermansia sp. | reverse complement strand
AGTGGGGCCTGTTGCTGGCGGGGAAGGTGACCGGGGACGGTTCCGGAGCCCCTTCAGGGCACGGATATGCGGGTGGGACAACCCAGGGCATCGGTCGCCGAGGCTCCCTCAGCCCTGGGCTGAATTCCGGGTCCCCGTTGGGGACGCGCGCAGGGGCGTGGGAAGGATCCGGGGGTGGCAGGAAGTCTATTGGCCGCTCCAGACCTTGAGATGAAGGCGGGTGCCGGGTCGGGCCTGAGGCAGGGTGATCCGGAGGCTGTTGGCATCCCATGGCCAGACCGGATGGGGTCGACTCCAGAAGGCCGGGGTGAAGTCGCCGATCCTGGCGTGGATGACCTTCACCGCCGGATTCACATGGGAATCGTCCCCATGCCGGAACACGGCGCGTTCGGGGGTGATCAGTTCGAGGCGGAACCGGCTGGACTGTCCTTCCAGCGAGGCTTCGATCCGGAGGAATGAATCCGGACCGAGCCGGAGATCCCTGGGCAACGGGAGGACCAACTGGGCGGCGGCCGTCGGGGAACCGGTCGTGAGTTCGAACCCGTTTCCCGTCCGTTCCCAGACCTGGTCAGGCTCGGGGGAGGTCCAGGTTCCATCCAAGCGAATCCACGAGGCCAGCGGTGTGCCCGCAGGACGCACCTCGATCCGGGAGATGTCCCGGGAACCGTCTTCACCAAACCAGTTCAGGGTGATGAAGCGCGGGGTGGGATCGGAAGAACCGGAGGGAAGCAGGGTGATGGGCAGGTGCAGGTCCTGGTCGGCATCGATCTGAACTTTCCCCGAAGCTGCACCGGACCAGTCCGGGGGCACGGAGAGTTTCCAGGTACCGCGCCGGGCCTTGCCGGAGAACTCGTGGAGCGAAGCGCGGAGTCGGAGGGGAAAGCCGGGTGAGAAGGTGTAGCCGAGGCGGTTTTCGAGGCGATCCGGGGCGGACGGAACGAGGGAAGCGATGACGGGAGAGGGTTTGAGTCGGTCGGACGGATTCCGGTGGGGTCGTCCGGAAGTCCGGAGGTTGGGCCGGGTCCACTTCACCTGGTCGATGGCATAAGGCACGGGGGGAGTCACCAGGTGCAGGTTGGTGCCGGCATGCAGGGTGAAGGACCAGTCAAGGCGGTCGGGAACCGGATGTTCCCGGTCGAGGCCGAGCGCGAGGGGACGTCCGCGCGGGGAGAAGCGGAGTTGGATCGGTTGGATCGAGGTCAGGGAGGAGGGTCGTTCGGATTGGGGAAGGATGGAGTCGGCGCGACGCCACGGAGTCCAGAGCACGGACCACCAATGGGAACCGTCCCGGGATTCGAGGACCCATCCGATGGTCTCACCGGACGGGGTATGAACGAGGCGATGGCGGGGCGTGTATCCGGCGAGTTGGCTGATGATCCGGAGCCAGGCGTGATGGGCGGGGCGGGGAGATCCATCGGGATGGGTGATGCCGAAGTCGATGTCGCCTTCGGTGTAGGGGGTGAGGGAGAAGAGCCAGAGTTGGGCGGGTTGGGCGAGGGTGGCTTCCAGGGTCATCCGTTCGATGGATGCCCGTTGCCGGGCGAGATGGATCGGTGCGGGTTGGGCGGGGGTGTCGGCGGCACCGTACTCGGTGATCCAGAGGGGCAGATGGGAAAGACCTGAACGGATCAGGTGACGCCGATGCAATTCCAGGTTGGGCAGCAGATCGTGGGACCAACCATAGAAGTGCACGTTCCAGGCATCGGTGTAATGGGCGCCGCGATTGGCGAGCCATTGTTCACACCAGGGACCCGGCAGGGCCGCGAGGGAGGGCATGAGGACCTTGATCCCGGGCCGGTGCCGTCGGATGGCCCAGGTGGCGGCTTTCTGGACGGCGGCGATGCGGTCGGGAGTTTCGGCGGTGAAATCGAGGTCTGGTTCGTTGCCGATCTCGATGGCCCCGACGTTGGGAGCTTGGAGTGCCGGATGCTGGGCCGTGGCCAGGAAGACATCGCGCAGGTTTTCCGGGAGGAGGATCTGACGACGGCTGTGGGGATGTCTGGGGGGAAGAAAGGTTGCTCCGGGCCAGACAATGACCGAACGGCGCAGGGCGTCGGTGGTGTGTTGAAGATTGCCGCGGGCCCAGGGGACATCGGGATGCGGCGGGGCAGCGGGGCGTGTCCAATAGGAGCCGAATTCGGTGGCGGAGAACGCGGATGGGGCCAGGAGAAGAACCAGGATGAAGAGGGCTTTGGCCACGGCGTGCGGGACGGTGGCATCCGGGGTGGGAATATTCCATCGGATGGTTTTGGTGCCCCTTCAGGGCACGGATATACGGGTGGGAGAACCCAGGGCATCGGTCGCCCAGGCTCCCTCAGCCCTGGGCTGAATTCCTGGTCCCCGTTGGGGACGCAAAGGCCCCCGACCTGGGTTGGAGATTCGTGTGCCCGTTGGGGACGCCTGCAGGGATGGGGATTGAATGGAGTCTCGTGACCTCGACTGCCACAGGCTTCGCACTCCTTTTTTGTTCCACGGATCTCCCGAAATCCACTGATCGAATTCAGGAGGGTTTGGCCGCGGAGCTGGTTGAGGGACTGCAACCCTGCAGGAAGTGCGAAGCATCGAGCACTCCCAGATCGGCGACGTGCCGAAATTCCCTGACGTTCAGTGTTGCCACCTCAAATCCCAACACGAGTGCTGCAGCCGCAATCTGAAGGTCATGGGAACCGATCATCAGGCCTCGCCTTTCGAGATCGGCCCAAAGCCGTGCATGGCTTCGGGCCTGTGTCAGGTCGAATGGATAAACCCGGATGCAGCCAAGGATCTGTTCAACCTGGGACTGGCGGCGGGCGCGCGCGACCGGGTCACGGGCACGTTCCACGCCGTGGAGCAATTCCGACGCAGTGATCGCCGCGATGCCGACGGGAGAAGACGGGAACTGGCGGAGGAAAGCGGGCAGGTCCAACTGACCGCGCTCGTTGGCAATCAGGACCGAGGTGTCGAGCATCAATCCCATGCTGATCGGAGTGCCGGCAAGGTCCGGCGGGCCGATTCGACGTCGTGGGCAAAGGCGTTTGCTTCCTCTGGAGGCAGGCGGGTCCAATCATGGCATCGATCTGCCAGCTCAGCTGCGGTCGACGCAGGGGCTGGCACGGGACTCAGCATGGCTACCACGCGCCCATCGCGAACCAGGGTAGCCGACTCACCACGGCTCTCCACCCAGTCCAGGAGTCGCAGGAAATCCCTGGCCGCTTCGGCCACCGGAACCGCGCTTTCAGGATTCATG
>CAZDYB010000597.1:1774-3232 GCA_964509045.1 uncultured Akkermansia sp. | reverse complement strand
GTGGACGTGGCGGCTGGGTGGGTGGGAGGTGGTGCCGCTGGAATGGAACTCGGCGACGCGTCTTTCGGGGGGGATGGAAGTGAAGAGGGTTTCCTTGAAGAGCGCGGTCGGTACGGCGGGGATCTGGTGGGAAGCAGGGTGTTGATCCGGGGTGACACCGCGTGCCTTGCACCAGGCTTGGTAGGCGGGGTTGTGACTAAACTGGGCGGCGAAGATGTCGGCGGCCAGGGCTTCAAACCGCTTAGGATCCGGCCGCGAATGGCCGGACCGATGCGATTGGATCAGGTCGGAGACCCGACGGGCGAGTTGAGGAAATGGATCGTTCATGCGGTTTTGGTCGGGAGTGGCGGGGAGCCACTCCGGATTGGCTGGTTGTCCGCAACAGCCGGGGCGAGTGGATAGGCGAAGCGGGTTCGGGAAGCAATACGGCAGGGGGCGCGTTGCGAAAGAGCTTCATCCGAAGGCATGCAGCGAAATGAAAAGGCCCTGCGGAATCCGCAGGGCCAGGATACTGAAACCAGTGTTGATCGGGTGGAACGCCCCGTCGAGGGAGTCGATGGGGTGGTTCGGGCGGGAGACGGGTCAGCGTCGCACGGTGGTATTCTGTGACCACCAGATGACGTCGTTGAGTGAATCACCCGCTGGAACATTGAGGGCCATGGTGCCGGTGTAGGTGGCCCTGGCCTTGATGCGGGACCCGACCCACCGATGGATTTCGGAGTGGCCATCGGCGAAGGAAAGCCCGGCGGCTCCGTTATGGTAGCTGGCGGGGAAATCGATGATCTGGGCGGTGCGCGCTCCGGGTTCAGCCATCTGAACGGCGCAGGCGGCGTCGTTGATGCTGTCCGGATGCTCGTCGATGAACACCCAGGTTTGCGAGGGGTTCACGATTTCGCTTTCCGTGGCGTAGGTGCGGTAGGGCGGGGAGGGGAGCCATCCGCCGAAGTCAAACGCCTGACTCATGGAGATGCTCCGGATGCGCGGAGTGAAGCGGAGGCGACCGATCTTGCCGACGGCGGCGAGGTCAGCGGGGCATTTGTAGATGGTGAGGGAACGGCCGCCGTACTTGAAGAGGGGACCGTTGGTGATGACGTTGATGTTGGTGTTGGCGGGGCTGGTGAAATCAAGGCTGCCCTGGACCCAGACCGGGCGGTTGCCCTGGGCGAGGGAGGCGACCAGCTTGTCGTTGTTGTCCCCGTTGTAGAGTTTCCAGGCCAGGGTCAATTGACGGCCATTGTTCATGCACTGGATGCCTTGGGCCTTGGTCTTGGCCTTGCTCAATGCCGGCAACAACATGCCGGCCAGGATCGCGATGATCGCGATCACCACCAGCAGTTCGATCAGCGTGAAGCCAGCCCGGCTCGGGCTCGGAGTCTGAAAAGATTTCTGTTTCATGAGGGATCGCTTTCCCGGAAGTGCGGCGCTTGCGCGCGGTGCAGGTCGCTCCCGGTAAGTGCT
>CAZDYB010000597.1:0-1674 GCA_964509045.1 uncultured Akkermansia sp. | reverse complement strand
GTAACGGGATGCGTGGAGTTCGGCGGCGGTGGGGGTCCAGGTGGCCGGGTCCGGGTTGGTCCAATGGACGGCCCAGTCGCGGGTGGCGACTTCCCGGAGGGCTTGGAAAAAGGCGGCGCGGTCAATGTCGGAGGGGATGGGTTGGATGCTGCCCTGGATGAGGAGGCCGGACCGGTTTCGGCGTTGGGCTGCGCCGGCGAGTTTTCGGCCATCGACCAGCAGGTCGGATTTCTCCCAGCCGACGAAGCATTGGCCGGGGCCGGAGGGTTCGCAGCAGGGGGCGATGGTGGTGGGGAGGTTGCAGAGGGCGAAGGCGGCCTGGAGCCAACGATGCATGCGCAGGTAGCTGTCGGGTGCGCGGAGGCGATACCATTCGTGACCGGGCGGAACGGCGAAGGCGTAGGTCCAGTCGGCGAGATGGGGGACCAGACCGCCGCCGGTGGGGCGACGGAGGAGGGGTCGGATGCGGGTCCAGGAGGCGATGTCCTGATGGGACTGGAAGTAGCCGAACGTGGCGGCGGGCGAGGTCCAGGCGTAGGAGCGCAGCACGGGGAATCCGAACTGGGCGGCGGATTCGAGGAGGGCTTCGTCGAACGCCATGTTCCAGGCCGGTTCACACGGACCGGAGTCGAGGAATGCCCAGTGCTGTGGGGCAACCGGAGTGGCGGCGTTGGTGGGGTCGCCGGGGAGCATCCTGGGCCTGGTCAGGGCTTGGTCTGCGAGCGGACGGCCTTCAGGAGGGCGTCGACTTCAGGGTCTGTGCCGATGGTGATGCGGAGGTAACGATTGAGGGGCGGGGTGGGGAACCAGCGGACCAGAATGAGTTTTTCGCGGAGGCGTTCGAGCCATTCCCTGGCGGGCGGGCCGGGAGGTTCGGCGAGGATGAAATTGGTCTGGCTGGGGAGGACGCGCCAACCGAGTCCGGCGAGTTCGCGGTGGAGGCGATCGCGTGAGGCGATGATGCGGGCGAAATTGCGTTGGTAGTAGGGGAGGTGATCCAGGGTGACCTCGGCGGCGATTTGTCCGAGCCCATTCACATTGTAGCTGTCGCGGACGGTATCGAGGGCTGCGACGACCTCGGGATGGGCGATGGCATAGCCGACGCGTTGGAAGCAGAGGGAGTAGGCCTTGGAAAAGGTGCGGGTGACGACGACGTGTGGATTCTGGAGGGCGAGTTCGGCGGCGTTGGCAGTGGCGAAGTCGACGTAGGCTTCGTCGAGGACGGTGATGCCGTCCTGGGCGCGGCACAGTTCCTTGAGGGTGTCGGTGGCATAACCCCGGCCGCTGGGAGCGTTGGGGGTGGTGATGAAGCTGAGGGCGGCCTTGAAATCCCAGCGGCGGCCGCGTCGGAGTTCGTCCGGGGTGGGGAGATCGAAGTCCTTGCGGAGGGGAACGGGGCGGGCAAGGGCGCCGTGGGTCTTGGCGAGGACGGGGGAGAGGGAATAGCAGGGCCAGAGATACTGGACGGTGGCGCGGGAGCGGCGGGAGGCGGGGATGCCGGCGGCGGGTTCGACGAAGGCGCGGATGAGGAGGGCGAGGACTTCATCGGAGCCATTGCCGACGAAGACATGGGCGGGGGAACAGCCGTGGAGTTGGGCGAGTTTCTGGCGGAGGGGAGTGGCGGCGGGATCGGGGTAGAGTCGGAGTCGGGGATCGACGGCCTTGCGGATGGCG
>CAZDYB010000596.1:0-3240 GCA_964509045.1 uncultured Akkermansia sp. | reverse complement strand
CTTGTCTGAACTCATGGTCAATCCCCGAACACGAGACCGAATCGCGCCCAGAATGCAGCCGATTACCTACCGCACCCCGACCCGTGTCAATTCACCCGGAAGCCCCGAATCCACTCCGCACCCCAATCCCCCCTCACTCGCGTTCGGACCGAAATGTCCGCGCTCCTGCCGAAGTTTGCGCCTCTCGCCGTCCGCATTGTCTCCCCGCCCGCATTCCCCCCATCCTCAACCCATTCTCATGCGCTTCCACCTCGCCACCGTCCGCCTCCTGTTGGCACTCCTCTTCGGCTCAGCCTGCCTCACCCCCCTCCAGGCCGCCCTACCCGCCACCGGCAATCTCGCCCTCTCCAATCTCGTCGCCTGGTGCATCGTTCCCTTCGACTCCAGGAAGCGCGGCCCCGAAGAACGCGCCGCCCTGCTCGAATCCCTCGGCATCCGACGTCTCGCCTACGACTGGCGCGCCGAACACATCCCGACCTTCGATGCTGAAGTCGTCGCCCTGCGCCAACGCGACATCGAACTCTTCGCCTGGTGGTTCCCCGCCACCCTCAACGACGAAGCCCGCGCCATCCTCGCCTGCATCGAACGTCACCAGATCCATCCCCAGCTCTGGATCACCCTCGGCACCGAACCCGAACCCGATCCCGCCCGTCTCAAGTCCAAGATCCGTCAGACTGCCGATTACCTGGCCCCCATCTGCACAGCCGCTGCCCGACTCGGCTGCACCATCGGTCTCTACAACCACCTCGGCTGGTTCGGTGAACCCGCCAACCAGATCGCCGTCCTCGATCTCCTCCGAGCCGCCGGCCACACCAACGCCGGTTGCGTCTACAACTTCCATCACGGCCACGCCCACATCGACACCTTCCCCTCCCACTTCAAAATCCTTCAACCCCACCTCATCGCCCTCAACCTCAACGGCATGGTCTGGAACGGCGATCAGGCCGGCAAAAAGATCATTCCCCTCGGTACCGGCGACGAAGAACTGAACCTCCTCCGAATCGTCCACGCCAGCGGCTGGAAAGGTCCCGTCGGCATCATCGGCCACACCGACGAAGACGCCGGTCTCAAGCTCCGCAAGGAACTCGATGGCCTCGCCCGACTCGCTCCCCTCGCCACCGATCCACCCCAACCTCCGCGCCCGCGTCCCGCTCCCACTCCCCCCGCCGCCTCCCTGCTGCCTTCACCCGCCACCGCCGTCGTTCCCGGCCGCTTCAACTCCGCCCTCGATGCCCGTGTCGAAGGCTTGCTCCTTGATGGCCTCCCCGGATTCCGCAACCCGCCCCTCACCGTCGAAGCCTGGGTTCGGCTCGCCGATCCCTCCTCCTTCAACATCATCGCCGCTTCCGAAGCCAAATCCTCCCCCACCCATTGGGAACTCTATTCCTATGCCGGCTCCGGCGAACTCAGTCTCTATGCCCCGGGCTCTTCCCCAGCCGAGATCCGCTCCGGCGTCCCCCTCTGCGACGGCCAATGGCATCACGTCGCCGCCCACATCGCTCCCGACCAGGTCCGACTCTTCATCGATGGCCGCGCCGTCATGACCCAGGCCGTCCGTCGCACCAGCCTGCCGGACACCTCCCCCGCCCGATTCGCCATCGGTCGCCTGGTCGAGGGCGGTCTCGGATGCAATGGCTGGATCGATGAAGTCCGCATCAGCCGCGGTCTCCGTCCCATCAACGGCCTCCCCTCCAGCCCTGTACATGCCGACGAATCCAGTCTCGCCCACTGGAACCTCGACACCTTCCCCACCCTCGCGGCCACCACCACGCCCGCGGTCGGTGGCCTCCGCAACCCGCCCACCCCCCCACGACCACCCGGTGAACCCGCTTCCTCCGGACGCGAACCCGGCACCCAGGGCGAAGCCGACTGGGTCGACAACCGTTGGCAGGCCACCGACGTCGGTCCGTTCCTCGCCTCCAATCTCCGACTCTTCAACGGCTCCACCCTCGCCAAGGGCCTCAGCGTCCGCGTCGGCACCGGATCCGCCACCGCCACCGTCGCCTATGACACCGCCAACGGTTCCCTCCGCGCCGCATGGACCGGCGGCTTCATCCGATTCGACCCCGCCCGATTCGGCCTGATCGGAACCCCAGCCCCCCAGGGCACCGAAGCCTTCAGCTCCGGTCGTGTACCCGCTTCAAACTGGCCCGGCCACGCCTATCGCTTCGCCGGCATCCATCACGGCACCGGCGGCGTGGTGCTCGAACATCGCGTCGATGACATCCGCGTGCTCGAACTCCCCGGCCTCCACTCCTCCCCGGCCGGCGACATCTTCACCCGCACCTTCCACATCGATCCGCATCCCAAACCCATCCTCCTGCGCAGCGCCGCCCATCTGCGCGGAGCCCATCTCCGAAGCGAAAGCATCGACGACCTCACCGACGGCGTCCGCACCCAACTCCAGTTCGCCATCGCCGAGGACGGTTCCGTCGCCTCCGCCACTGCCATCGCCGGATCGAACGTCGAATCGATCGAATCCAGCAGCACGGCCGATGGCGGCTCCATCACCGTCAGCATCCCCGCCAACCCCCAACCCCAGATCTTCACCGTCCACCTCTGGCGCGGTCCCGCCTCCCGCGAAACCGCCTTCCGCTCCCATGTGCGTCAGGCTCCCCCATCCCCCGATCCCCACCTCGCCATCCGCCCGATCCCGGTCGCCCCGGCCCCCGTCATCACCCGGGGTCAACGCGGCGCTGACACCGATTTCCTCGCCGTCGACACCCTGACCATGCCCTACGACAACCCGGCCAAGGCCCTGCTGTTCGCCGCCGGTGTCGATGTCACCCCGGACGGCGCCGTTTTCGTCTGCACCATCCATGGCGATGTCTGGAAGGTGACGGGTGTCGACGAATCATTGGGCGAACTCCGATGGCACCGGTTCGCCACCGGGCTTTTCCAACCGCTCGGCCTCAAGGTCCGCAACGGCCAGGTGTTCGTCCTCGGACGCGACCGCATCACCCGCCTCCACGATCACAACGGCGATGGCCGAGCGGATTTCCTGGAGTCGTTCCATGACGGGATCCGCACCTCGACAGGTGGCCACGACTACGTCACGTCGCTGGAAAAGGACGATGCCGGGAACTTCTACTATGTGGATCCCGTGGGGGTGCATCGGGTCGCAGCAGACGGTTCCACTTCAGAAACCCTCGCCACCGGATTTCGAAATCCCAACGGCATGGGCGTCCGCCCCGACGGCGCCGTCATCACCGTGGCGCCGCAACAGGGCGAATGGACGCC
>CAZDYB010000595.1:0-3246 GCA_964509045.1 uncultured Akkermansia sp. | reverse complement strand
GGCGGTGATGGATCGCGGGACCTTGATCCGGAGTTATACGGCGGCGGACCTCGGCTTCATCCTGCACTCGCGACACCAGTTCCATTGGCACACGGGATACACGCCGCCGCAGACGGTGGCCTGTCCGCACATCGGCGCGTTCATGTCGCGAACCCTCGGCCCCCGGGATCCCGCCATGCCCGCCTTCATCAACATCGGGCAACGGTTTGACGGCGGCGAGAGTGAGGAGTTGAAGGCATTCACGACGGCGGGATTCCTGGGCAGCGAGTACGGGCCGTTCAATGTGCCCTTCCCGGATGCGGCGAAGGACGTGGTGACGCCCCCGGGCGGAATGACGCCGGGGCGATTCGAGAGCCGGGACCGCCTGTACCGCAGGCTGCTGGAAGCGTCGCCGGTCGGGCAACTGGGCAGCAGCCAGCAGCGGGAATCGCTGGTGCGGTCGATGGACAATGCGCATCGGTTGCTGGCGTCGCCTGCGGCCAAGGCCTTCGACCTTTCGCTGGAGAAGCCGGAGACCGTCGCCAGGTACGTGCCCGGTGGCTGGGATTTCAGCCGCCGCCTGGGAGGCGACTTCAAGCGGGATGGGAATTACGAGAAGAACAATGTCCAGCGATTCGGCCTGGGTTGCCTGTTGGCGCGACGCCTGGTGGAGGCGGGCGCGCGATATGTGGAGGTCACCACGGAATACATCCCGTTCCTGAACTGGGACACCCACGAACAGGGCCACGAGAAACTCGTGAACATGAAGCAGGCGATCGACGGCGCGGTGGCGCAGTTGGTCCTCGACCTGGAGGAACGCGGCCTCCTCGATCGGACCCTGGTGGTGCTCGCGTCGGAGTTCAGCCGCGACATGATGCAGGAAGGCAAGCCCGACAAACCGATCGTGGATCAGGTCCCGGTTCCCGAGAAGATCGAGTCGATGACCCATTACGGCATGCACCGGCATTTCACCGATGCGGGTTGTGTCCTGTTGTTTGGGGGTGGGATGAAGCGGGGACATCTGCACGGCGTGACTGCGGATGAACGTCCGTGCAAGACCTTGAAGGATCGCGTGGTGATCGAGGACCTGCATGCGACGCTGTACCGGGCGATGGGCATTTCGCCGAAGCTGTCGTATGAGATCGAGCAACGTCCGTTCTATGTGACACGGGACGGCCATGGGAAACCCATCGCCGGCCTGTTCAACCGTCCGATCGGCGAGGTTTGATCGGGGGAGGTTATCCGCAGAGGACGCAGATTGCGCAGATGTTGAATGGAGGGGCTGTCATTGGGGCGGCCGTTCGGGGCTTGCAGGTTTACCCCCTCCTTCGTGTCTTCGTGTGAGATTCCCCTCCAGCGAAGGGTCGTTTTTATGAGTGGAAGAGAACGGACCATCCATTCGGGTTCCCGGGCTTCACGGTGTTTTCATCTGCGAAATCTGCGGCCAACCCACGCCTCTCGGTATTTTCATCCGCGCCATCTGCGCCATCTGCGGATGCTTCAGGGTTTGATCCCGAAATGGGTGCGGAGAAGGGGGGCGAGTTGGGCTGGGGTTCCGAAGCCGGGATTCCACAAGGCACCGGCGATGCCGCTGGCGTGGGCGGTGGCGGTCGAAGTGCCGCTGATCATCCAGAGTTCGCCGCCGTAGGGGACGATCCCGGAGCCGGGAAGCATGAGGTCGATGAAGGGGCCGCGATTGGCGTACGGGGCATACTGTCCGGCGGCATTGCCGGCGGTCACGGCGAGGACCTCGGGATAGGCGGCGGGATACATGGGAGAAAGGATGGGTTCATTGCCGGCGGCGGCGATGAACAGGACGCCCTGGTTCGCATAGCCCCGGATGACCTGATGCAGGAACGGGGCATTGTGATCGCTGCTGAGGCTGAGGTTGATCACGTTGGCGCCCTTCTCGACCGCGCGCTGGATTCCCAGGGCGACCTCGAAGGCCGATGTCTGGTCGTTGGGGCCGTAGATGTCGACTGACAACACCCCGAAGTTGGCGGTGCCCTGGCCGGCAGCCGTCATTTCAGCGGCCTTCATCAGGTTGCCGAACATCGAAGTGCCGTGGGAAAGACCGTCCATGGGCACGGCGCCAGGAACAACGGATTCGCGTCCGATCAGGAATGCGTCGTAGGTGGGGCCCAGTGGTTGCACCGCGGAATCAATCAGGCCGATGACCAGGCGCTCGTTGCTGACCGGGGCGGGGCGGAGGGCGAGGGAGGCCGGGCTGATCGGGTTCCCGATGACATCGCCCGAATCGTCATTGGGCACCCGGACATTGTCCTCAAGGCCGAGACCCTTGAGGGCGCTGAGGGTCTCCCGGGCGGCATCGGCATCGGCGGCATCGGCATAGCGGAGTCGGGCGATGCCCAGGGATTTGAGTTCACCGGCAACTTCCCCGGAGGTCAGCTTCGCGAGTTCAGCGGCGGTGTAGCCGGAGTCGGAGGCGATCCGGACCACGAGTTCGTTGTCGACCCGGTCGGGATGAGAGGCAGCTTCGACTTCCTGGGTGGCGCCGCTGGATGCGGTGCGGTACACGAGGAGTCGGGGTTTGCCGTTGGTGCCGGGGACGAGTGCGTAGTTGAAGTTGGAGAAGATCCGGCTGAGGGCCTCGCGGGAGGGGAGATCTCGGAAGGTGGAAGAGATGAGGGAATCCGCTCCCGGCTCGACGAATACCTGCCAGCCGGTGGCCCGAGCCAGTTGAGGCAGGACGCGCGACAAGGGTTGGCGGCTGATCCGGGCATCGACTGAATCGGGTCGGGTTCGCCAGTTGAACCACGGTTGATTGGTGCTGGCACCGACCCGGCCCCGGGGTGATCGAGCGGCATCGGGAACGGTCGCTGGCACCTGATGATCGAGTCGCCGGAGCAATGCCCGCGGATTGCGATCGGGAGCGGGAACACTGTCCGGGGATGGGTCCGCCGCACGGGACGGCAACAGTCCCAGGGTGAGGAGGCAAAGGAAGAACCAACCGCGCATGCCGCTGACGATAGCCTCAGGTCGGTTCAAAGCGAGCAGTGGAGCGGGGGCGATGGATCACGCGATGACCTGACGGATCGGGCTGCCTTCCTCCACGAGGCGCATGGTCCGACCCAGCACATGCACTTCCATCTCCTGATGATCGAGACCGAGTTGGTGGAGGATGGTGGCGTGGAGATCGCTGTAATAATGGGGTGAATCCTCCGCCTTGTAGCCCACTTCGTCGGTGCCGCCATGGACCATGCCGCCCCGGATGCCGCCGCCGGCCATCCAGGAGGTGTAGCCCTT
>CAZDYB010000594.1:0-3251 GCA_964509045.1 uncultured Akkermansia sp. | reverse complement strand
CCCATGGGTCGGCCTTATTTCGCCATGGAATTGGTGGACGGCGTGCCCATCACCCAGTTCTGCCGGGAACACGAACTGGACATGCGCCAGCGTCTCAAGCTGTTCAAGGAGGTGTGTTCGGCGGTCAATCACGCCCACCAGAAGGGAATTATCCACCGCGATCTGAAGCCGTCGAACGTGCTGGTCACAGCCGTGGAGGGCACGTTTATACCCAAGGTGATCGACTTCGGCATCGCCAAGGCCACCGGCGACAGGCTCACCGAGCAGACCCTGTTCACCCGCCTCGAGCAAATCCTCGGCACACCCGCCTACATGTCTCCGGAACAGGCGGAGTCGGGCAACCTGGACATAGACACCCGGTCCGACATCTACTCCTTGGGTGTCATGCTCTATGAGTTGTTGACCGGACATCTGCCGTTCGAGTCAAGGACGCTCCTAGCAGCGGGCTTCGAAGGGATGCGCCGTATTCTCCGCGAAGATGAACCGCTCAGACCAAGCGCCAAAGTCAGCGGAATCGCCGCAGAGGAAGGAAAACCCGTCACCCAGTCCACCGGCCTTCATTGGAACAAGCTGAGCAGGATACTGCGGGGAGATCTCGACTGGATCGTGATGAAGGCGATCGAGAAGGATCGCTCCCGACGTTACGAGACGGCCAATGCCTTCGCCGCCGACATCGGCCGTTACCTCACAGGCGATCCCGTTGAAGCCGCGGCCCCGACCACGGGTTACAGGCTCAAGAAGTTCGCCCGCCGCAACAAGACGGCGCTGGCCGTCGCGGCTACCATCGCGGTGGTGCTTCTGTCGGCCACGGTTTTCAGCACCAGGCAGGCCATGAACGCCACCGCAGCGCGTCGTCAATCGGACAAGGATCGGGAAGAGGCGGTTGTGGCGCAGATGCAGGAACGCAAGGCACGGGTCAAAGCGGAAGGCGTCTCGAAGTTCCTGGTCGAGATGTTCATGAGCCCAAGACCCGGCGAGAAACTGGGAGGACGCGAGGTCAAGGTGGCCGATGTCATCGACCGCGCAGCCAAAAGCCTGGAAACAATGCTCACCGATGAACCCGCGCTGCAGATGATCCTGAAGGGCACGCTTGCGAAGACCTACGATGCCCTGGGGCTTTACTCCGAGGCCGTCAAACTGCAGGAGGAAGTGCGGGACTTCTTGGTCGCGAATACCAGCCTGGATGATGAGGCGACACTGTCCGACCTCCACAATCTGGCCGTCTACTATGACTCGGCCGGCCAGAAGGACAGTGCGCTGAAGATTAGAGAGCAGTTGTTGCCGTTGAGGGTGAAGGTCAACGGCCCCCGTCATCCGGACACCATCAAGGCCATGCACAATCTTTCAAAGTCTTACTGGGAACTGGACCGCCGCGTCGAGGGGTTGGAACTGCTTGAAAGGGCGATTTCCATCGGCGAAGAAGTGCTGGGAACCAACCATCAGGACACGCTCATGAGCCGGGCGAATCTTGCAACCTACTACAGCTACTTCGACCGCCTGGATGAGGCCATGGAAATCGAAGAGCGGCTGCTGGAGACGCTTCGCGAGAAACTGGGCCCGGAACATCTCGACACCTTGGTGGTGATGCACAACCTGGCCGCCACCTACAAGAGAGCCGGCCGCTGGGAGGACGCGTTGGAATTACAGGAACCGGTCCTGGAATCGCGAAGGACGATTCTGGGTCCGAAGCACTCGCTGACGCTCTCCTCCATGCGCAACCTCGCCATCTTCTACGACGGCGTGGGACGTCAAAAGGAGGGTTTGGACCTGATGGAGAAAACGCTGGCGCTGCATAAGGAGGCCCTCGGTCCCGAGCACCCGGAGATCCCGCCGGTGGCGTGCAACCTCACCGATTTCTACCGATCCGCCGGACGCCTGGAGGAGGCCCTGAAACTCGGAAATGAGAACTTGGAACTCTCCCGCCGCGTGTTCGGAGAAGCTCATGCCGAAACCCTCACGGCAATGGAGACCCTGGGAAAGGTCTACGAAGCTGCCGGGGAAGGCGAGCAATCCCTGATCTTGCAAGAAGCCTTGGTGACATTGTGCCGTCGGACTCGTGGAGTCAAAGCCACCACAACCCTGAAAGCGATGGGCCGGCTCGGCAATCTCTACCAGGACGCAAAGCGATTCGACGAATCCTTGACGCTGAGGGAAGAAACGCTGGAATTGCTGAGAGAGACTCTCGGTCCGGAACACGAGGAAACCCTCGCGGCCAGAACCAACCTGGCCGGCTCCTATTGGCTGACCGGACACCGCCAGAAAGCGGTGCAACTCCAGGAATCCACACTCGAGATCAAGCGACGCGTTCTGAGGCCCGACCACCCGTTCCTGACAGTTGCCTTTCAGGCGCTCGCCCATTTCCACCGTGAAACCGGTCGAGCCGAAGAGGCGGCCGGGCTGTGGTCGGAGTTGGTGGAGCTTCGACGTCGGTATGCCGGGCCGGAGCACCCCGCTACTCTCGAAGCGATTGTCCAGTCGGGAGCCCACTACCAGGCCGCCGGCCTCCCGGACAAGGCGCTCGAACTGAAGCAGGAAGCCCTGGATCTGAGTCGAAAGGTGTACGGCCCGGATCATTCCCAAACAGCTGCCGCAGCTCGCACTCTCGGATTTGCCTACGACGCCGGGGGACAAACCGAGAAGGCCATCGAGGCGTGGCGAGACGCTGTGCGCATCCAACCGGGGATGTACGAGATTCAATACTGGCTCGGGAAAGCTCTCGCCGACCGTAAACGATACCAGGAGGCCCTGATCCCCTTGCAGGCCGCACACGAATTAATCCCCGAGAGTCGCCCGGAACACCTCGAAAACCTGGGCCGCCTGAATGAAGCCCTGAAGGCGCTGGGACGGGAGATTGTTACCGAAGAACTGGACACAAGAACACCAACGCTCATCGGCCTCTGGATCGACATGAACGGAGGAAGCATCCGAATCGAGCAGAAAGGAGTGGAAGTGACGGCCACCGGAGAGAATGAGGCGGTGACAAAATACTGGACGAAGGGCGTGGGGCGGCTTGAAAAGCGCACCATCCGGATGACGCACTACTTGAACCAAAGGCAAACAGCAACCGAGCAGGGCAAGGTCTCGCCAGATGAATCGCGCATCGACTGGTCCAACGGAACCCACTGGAAGAGCAGAGCCCGGTAGAGCTCGGCGAGGGGTTGGCCGAGAAGCGTCACAAACCACATTCCTACCAAAAATGGTTCCCGCTTGCGCCTGACGGTTCCCCTTTGCCCCTGACCCCATTCCATGCC
>CAZDYB010000593.1:0-3253 GCA_964509045.1 uncultured Akkermansia sp. | reverse complement strand
GAAGGACGGCGTTTCCGCCCAGGTTCACTCCGTTCTCAGTCCAATGGCTGAATCGATAGCCAAAGGCAGCCTGCGCAAAGAGAGCGTTGGTGGTGCCCCACCGATATGACCCGGTCCCGCTCACCGTACCCGCCGCCAACGGTTGGTTCTCGGCGGCAAGCTGGAAACTGGGCAGCGCAAAGACGGCTACCAGGTTCGCGTTGGCGTTGGCGGTGAACGAATAACTGGGATTCGAACTCCGGACCACGCCACCCTCGCTCCAGTGCTGGAAGACGTACGGCGCCTGCGCGGTGATCGGCGTCGCGGTCACTGTCACGGAGGATCCCTGCGGATAAGACCCCGCACCGGTGACCGTCCCCGCCCCGACCGGACTCGCACTCACCCCCACCGTGAAGATCTGCGTGATGGCGAATGCCGTCGTGACCGTGTTGTTCTCCGCACTCGCATGGCTCAGGTCGTCGAACTCGTAGATCTCCTGCTCGGCGTCCGTCACCACTTCAACCAGGTATTGTCCCGGCAATCCCGCCGTGAACTGGACCTGGCGCGGGATCGAGGCGTCCACCGCCAGCACAGCATTGGTATAGGTCTGTTCCAGCACCGTCGTGGCCGTGGTCAGATGACGCACCCGCACCCGATCCCGGAAACCACCCCCTGTGGATGCCGTGCCACGATTGGACGTGGCCCAGTCCAGGGTATAGGTCTGACCGGCCGGCCCGCTGAGCGTGAGGTCCTCAATGACCAGATCCGGATAGTCCGCACGCTGGATGCTGAACGGATTCTCGGTCACCGTCTCATTGTCGCCCTCCAACAGGAACTCGTTGACCGTGTCCGTGAAGTCCGTGCGGACAATCAGATAAAAGCTTCCACTGATGCCGTCCGGCAGCATCACCGTGTTCGTCCTGCTGTACGAATCACCCGGGGCCAGCGCGCCCGTGCGCTGATCCAGGCTCAATTGGAGGTCCCCGGTGTCCATCACCGGATCCGCCGACAACACCGCCCGGTCAAACCACGCGTTCACCGGGGTCGCCAGCGTCCCCACATTGGCAACGGTATAGCCGAAGGTGAAGGGGTCGCCGCTGCGGAGTCCGCTGCTGACCGGGACCTGCAGCACCGTCACCTGAAGGTTCGGGATGACAACATCCTCGGTGGGCACCACCAGAACGTCCAACAGGTACTCGCTCATCAGGCCGGCCGTTCCACTGCTCGCCCGGACCAGGGCGTAATACTGGCCCGACTGGGTGATCCGCACCTCGGCAACGCCGTCGGAGGGACGCCCGCTGCCGGCCTCGGACTGATAGCTGTTGGCCGCATTGTAGAGGCTGACGACCGGGTTGATCGGGCTCCCCGCCGGTTGGCGGGTGCGGAGGAAGACGGTCTTGCCCGCCTGCACGAATCCGAGATTGAAATAGTCCAGGTCGCTGTCGAGCTGGGTGTAGCCGGCAATGACGGCCGTACTCTGCGTGCCATTCTCGGTATAGCTGACCGCCGTGGCCGTGGAGATGCCGTTGTTGGGCTCGACCTCAACCGCCAGGCCATCGCGATAAAGCGACACGCGGAGCCGATGTTCCCCGTAGTAGCCGTGCCATTGGGAGACGCGGACGGTGTACACACCCGCCGTGGTCAGGGCCAGGGGCGCCGTCTGCAGCAGGCCGTTGTTCTCGGCGTTGAGCAGGAAGAGTTGGGACCCCTCCGGATTGAGAAGCTGATAATAGAGCCCGCTGTTCGCAAGGTTGCCGGGCGTCTCGGCACTCAGCACCACCACGTCGCCCGACTCAGCCTCGAAACTCCAGTGGTCGAGGTCACTGCCGTCCCTCAGGTAACCCCGGCCACCCCCGGTGAACAGGTTGCCCTGGGTGCTGGTCATCGGCAGCGGTGTCGCCGTTTGAAGCGAATCATTCAACTCGCTCTCCGTCGCGAATCCCGCCACCTGCATCACCGTGAACTCCCGGCTGAACGCCGTCCCGAGCGCGTTGCCCGCCCGATCCTGCAGTGCATTCCGCGCCGTGAACCGATACACCCCGGGCTGCAACGCCCCCGAACCGATCCGATACGACGCCGTCAATCCGGACCCATAGACCGGGCTCACCGAGATCCCCCACAACACGTCATCCGAGGTATCGAACTGGTTGTCCGCTCCACTGCTCCGCAGTTCATAGCTGGACGGCGCATTGACCGTGTCCGCAGCCATGTCCTCCGTAAAGGTCAGTCCGAATCGATCAAACAACCCCGTCACCGCGCTGCCTTCGGCGGGAAGGGTGTCGGCAACAATGAGCGGCGCAACCTGATCCCGGATCTCCAGTCGCAACAGGTACTGGGTCATCAGTCCCGGCTCTCCCGCCGTCAGCGGTCCCAACGGGGCCCAGGCCACGCCGTTCATCAGCGTCCCGGTGCGGCCCTGGCCGCTGAGGTCGGTCACCGTGACGCCCGAACCCTCGTTGAACTGCCAATACCCGATGACACCGTCTTCCCCGCCCGCAAGGGGACCCGCCAGGCGGGACTGGACCTCCACACCGGTGAGCGCCCGATTCCACACCGCCACCTCGTCAATGTAGCCGGGGAAATTGTTCCCCCCGCAGCAGGCCTCGCCGCCAATGCGGGTACCCGTCGCCACACCCACGTAATTGGGTTCCGCCTCGCCCGATGCCATGAATTGGCCGTTCACATACAGGCGCGCCGTCAGGCCATCGAAGGTCCCCACCACGTGGTACCAACTGCCCAGTGTCACGAGGTCCGGCGCCGTGATGGCCTCGGTGCAGCCGCCCGGCGGTCGGATGACGACGCCAAACCGACCGTCCACCATCGTGATTCCCCAGTCGAGGCACCCATTGAAGCCGCCCACGATGGACCGACGCCCCCCTGGCAGGCTCACCGGTCGCACCCACGCCTCCAACGTCCACTGCGAACCCGGAGACCATTCGCCCACATCGACCGCATCGTCGCCCCCATCAAAATAGAGGGCCCTGCCACCTCCCGCGTCGTATCCGGCCGGCCCGGCCCGGATGCCGGCGAAATGGGCTCCGGATTGTCCCGCCGGGACGGTGTAGTCCAACGGACTGGCGCCAGGCAACCCGGTCGCTACGACCGCTCCAGAACTGTCGACAATCGTGAGCACGCCGCTCAGGCCGCTGCTCTCCGGCTTGCCATAGGCGACCCGGAGCTCCGTTCCCGCAGTGACATTGCCAAAGCGGAACAGGTCCACCGGATCTCCTGCCCGGATATAGCCAAGGATGTTGGCCCATTGGTTGGTGTCCGT
>CAZDYB010000592.1:0-3270 GCA_964509045.1 uncultured Akkermansia sp. | reverse complement strand
CTTGGGGGTGACACACGGATTACACCGCCCAAGGCCGCCAACGCACCCACTCAGGTGCGTTAAAATCCAATATCGGGGAGTTCCGAAGCTTTACTGGTCCGTTTGGATATTGACAAGCCCCAAGCTGAGGAAGCCCAGAGGGAACAAACGCCGACCGCGCCCGGGAAGATCACCCATCTGATGAAGCACAGGGCCTGTTTCACTCCTCGAGTCCCAGGTCCTCCCCAATTTCGGGCCGAGCCGCTCCTCGTTCCCCCCGTTTGATCCACACCATCAACAAACCGAGATCCGACGGCGTCACACCGGAAATCCGGGACGCCTGGCCCATCGTACGGGGTCGTACTGCCTCCAATTTCAACCGGGCCTCCGTCCTCAAACTCCGAACTCCACCGAAGTCAAACCCCTCCGGGATCACCCGATCTTCCAGATTTCTAAATCTTTCCACCTCAGCCTCTTGCCTTCGAATGTACCCCTCATACTTGACCACCACCTCGACCTGCCTTCGAACCAGTTCGGGAAGGTCAGTCCGCGCTCCCGCCAATCCTTCGTAACTGCACCCCGGACGTCGCAACTGTTGCTCAAGCGTCTCGCTGCCGATTCGGGTAGTCTGCAATCGACGCACCTCGTCCTCGACCTGTTGGGCCTTCAATTTAACCCTCTGAAAAAGAACACTTTGCAAAAGTCCTACCTCGTATCCAACCGGAGACAGGCGCACATCCGCATTGTCCTGACGCAATAGGAGCCGGTGCTCGGCGCGACTGGTAAACATCCGATACGGCTCCTTCGTTCCCTTGGTCACCAGATCATCGATCAAAACCCCGATGTAAGCCTGATCGCGTCGGAGGACGATCTGAGGTGCTCGAGAAGCCAACCGGGCAGCGTTGATCCCGGCAATGAGCCCTTGGGCAGCGGCTTCTTCATAACCGGACGTTCCATTGATCTGCCCGGCAAGAAAGAGCCCCGGACAAACCTTGGTCTCCAGCGTCGGCTTCAGTTGGGTGGGGTGAACAAAGTCGTACTCCACCGCATAGGCCGGTCGCAGGATCTCCGCCTGCTCGCATCCCTCAATCGTCCGAACCATCTCGACCTGAAGCTCAAACGGAAGGGATGTCGAAAACCCGTTCACATAGATTTCGTCTGTAGCGATTCCCTCAGGCTCGAGATAGATCTGGTGCCGAGCCTTGTCGGCAAACCGGACGAACTTGTCTTCAATGCTTGGGCAATACCGTGGTCCAACACCCTCGATAACCCCCGAATACATGGGGGAAAGATGGAGATTGGCCAGTACCAACTCCCGGGTCCGATCCGTGGTCGACGTGATGTAGCAAGGTGTCTGTCCCCCAGCCCGGGCCAGAATCGAACCGGGCGGACAACCGGAATCCGATGCTCCCGCTCGCGGGACAGCGGTATGTTCCACGTGGAACATCCTCGATTCCTGAACCGCTCGGGTCCGTTCCAAATGAACCAGTTCATCCGCCCACAAGTCCTCCTTCCAATAGCTGAACCAAGGAATCGGATCATCCCCCTGCTGGACCTCGCATTTCCGGAAATCAATCGATTTCCTCACCAAACGAGGAGGGGTACCTGTCTTGAGACGGCCCAATTCGAGACCGATCTCCAACAGGGACGCCGACAATCCGATGGCAGCAGACTCCCCGGCACGGCCTCCCGATTGCTGGGCGTTGCCAATATGCATCAGGCCCTTGAGAAATGTTCCAGTGGTCAACACCACCACTGCTCCCAGATAGCGAACCCCGATATCGGTTTCCACCCCCTCAACACCCTCCGCACCCACCACCAGCGACCTGGTCTGACCCTGCCTGAGATCAAGGCCAGGTTGCCGCTCGCAAATCCATTTCAACCGGAACTGATAAGCCTTCTTGTCGCACTGCGCCCGCGGTGCCCACACCGATGGCCCTTTCTTGGTGTTGAGCATCCGGAATTGCAGACCCGTCATGTCGGTCACCCTTCCCATCTCGCCCCCCATGGCGTCGATCTCCCGAGCCAGATGTCCCTTGGCCAAACCCCCAATCGCTGGATTGCACGACATCTGCCCGATCGTATCGAGATTGATGGAAAGCATCAGGGTTGAAGCCCCCATCCTCGCCGCAGCCAAGGCCGCCTCCACTCCAGCATGCCCTCCCCCTACTACAATCACGTCGTATCGCTTTGGATATACAAACGCCATGGATGCAAGACTACGGAACCGATGGATGTCGGGGAATGTCGTTGTTGCCCCCGCAACCTACCGATCCGATACAGCGGGATCCTGACCCGCGTCCGTTGCAGATGGGATCCACCCAACAGCAATCCGACCAATCGAACCCGATGTTCCACGTGGAACATTCCCCCCTCACAGCAAGTCGGACTGACGCGGGCCAAAGCATGGCGCGCGCAAAACCCATGGGAAACCAGCCTGCGAAGACATCCATCCACGCCAGACCAAGACCTACCCTCATCCACACACTCACCCAATCGCATCCCCGGATCGATCCAAACCGAATCCCACCCCGCATCCACTCCCATCCAAGACCGTCCCAACGATCCAGTAACCTCTGCAATCGGTTCACGTAAGATATCTTGTGGCTCCTGCCCGCCTGCCCCAAACAGCCGAAGGATTCACCCTCCTCGAGCTCCTGGTCGTCATCGTCATCCTGGGAATTCTCGCTGCGGGGGTGATCGCCGGAACCCAACGCACCCTGATTCGGAGTCGGTCAGTCGGATGCCTCTCCCATCTCCGTCAATGGGGAATCGCCACGTCCCTCCACGCCTCCGATCACGATGATCTGCTTCCGTTCGACGGGGCTCCCAACGGAATCTCGGTTCGGGACGCATGGTACGTCGACCTTCCAGGGGCAATCGGGATTCCATCCTATCCTCAGGAGGGAGGCTGGCGAACCAACCCTTCGGTGAACCTTCCCTCCAGCATCTGGATCTGTCCGGCCAACCGTAGAAGGAGCAACGGCCGCATCCTGTTCCATTACTGCCTCAACCGACGGGTCAACGGCTCCGGCTCCGGCACACGTCAACTGCGTATGACTGCATTCCATGACCCATCACGTCTGGTATGGATGTTCGACAACGGGCGTGTCGCGGCAGTGGCAGCTGAGAACAACAGCCATACCAATGCCCATGGAGCTGGCGCCCATTTCCTGTTCCTTGACGGTCATGTCCAATGGCTTCGCCACCTCCAGTACTGGGACTTTGTCCGCCGACGGGCGATCACCAACTCAGAGGCTCTCCGTTGGTTTCCGTGATCCGCTGGCGCTG
>CAZDYB010000591.1:0-3271 GCA_964509045.1 uncultured Akkermansia sp. | reverse complement strand
GAGAACCAGTTCTGGGCGAGGAACACATCTTCATGGCCGTCGCCATCGGCATCGCCGACACAGACGCCGAAGGCCGGGGCGCGCTGGGCTTCGGCGGGGAGCGGGATCATTTCGAGATGATCGCCGCGATTGAGGAACAGGCAGGAATCGAGGCAACAGGCTTCGAGACGTTGGAGTCGGTCGCGGGTGTTGCCGAGGAGGGCGGTGATGTCGGCCTGGGCGAAGGCGGCGTGGGAAGGGAACTGTTCGACCAGACCGGGCAGGACCATGCGGAGGATGGGGAGTTCGCGGCCGGGCCATTCGCGGCGGGAGCCGGGTTCGACCCAGCTTTCGAACAGATCGATTCCACCGCTGCCGAGATCTCCGAAATACAGTCGGCGCGGGGCGGAAGGTGAGGCCTGGAAGGCGGTGTTGCGTCCCCAGTTCATCCCGATGAGATCCATGCGGCCGTCGTTGTTGAAATCGCCGGCGGTGACGGAAGTCCACCAACCGCTCCATTCGCGGTCGGGGAGGACGTGGCCGTCACGGTGAACGGGGAGTGACCAGGGTTTGAGGGTGCCGCCTTCATTGCGGAAGAAACCGAGGGTGCCCCATTCCCGGGACACGACGAGGTCCGCATGGCCATCGCCATCGAGGTCGGTGGAGCACGCCCCGGTGACGAGACCGACCTGGGAGAGGCGTTGACGGATGGCGATGCGACCGCCGGCGGTGCCGAGCACGAGGGCATCGGCGGGGAGTGGATACCGACCGGCGATGGCGCGACCTCCAATGAAGAGTTCGAGGGAGCCATCGTTGTCGAGGTCGGCGGCGATGACAGGTCCGACGCTGAAGGTGGGACCGAGGACGGTTTCGCCACTGGCGCCGCGTTGGGGATCGAGGATGCGGAGGTGGCCGCCATTGGTCTGGCCATCTTCCCAGTTGGACATGCCGGCGAGGACAACGCCGCCGAGGGGAATGAGGGTGGTGACATCGCGGGCGGACGGTTTGTTGAAGGGGGGAACATCCCATCGTTCGAATCGGCCTTCGGGTCGGCCGCGATAGACGGCGATGGTGCCCCCCTTGCCGGTGCCGATGATCAGGTCATCGCGGCCATCGCCATCGAGATCGGTCCAGGTGAGACCGGGACCGGCCTGGGAAAGGCGGTTGGGCAACAGGGGTTGTTCGAGGAAATCGTCGAAGGGTTCCTCGTGATGGACATGGCCGAGGCGGGTGGAGACGTCTTCGAACAGGGGCTTGGGCAAAGGGGTGGGCGAAGGAGCGGGGATGGAATCGCGATGGCTGACTTCGAGCAGGCGACCGGGTGGGACGTTGGTGATGCGGGTGAGTTGGTGATCGGGCCATCGGACCTCGACCACCGCCGAGGTGGCGTTGCCCATGGGGAAGGAGCGACGTGGTTGATCACCGGAGAGATAACGACCGCCGGCAATCATCTGGAGGGTGGTGGGTCGGACGGACGCGCCGGGACTGGGGATGACGGAGATGCGGGCGCCGATGCCGAAGCGGTTGGAAGCGGGTCCGCTCAACTGGACGGCGAGGCGCGGGCCATCGGTTTCGTTCCGGTACAGGGCGGGTCCATCAAAGAGTTGGTTCACGACGACATCGAGGTCGCCGTCATTGTCGAGATCGGCGAGGGCCATGCCCTGGGCGATGCCGGCATCGGCGAACCCCCAGCGTTGACCGACTTCCTCGAAGGTGGCGTCGCCGCGATTGCGGAAGAGGACGCGCGGGGTGATGAGGCGTGGGAAACCCTGGACGAGTTCGCGGATGCGGGTGGGTGAGAGCGGACGACCGCCGCGTTGGGCGTCCTGGATCCGTTCGGCGCCATCGCTGTCCTGGAAATCGCGATGTTGTCCATTGCTGACGAGGATGTCTTCGAAGCCATCGAGATCGACATCGAGGAAGACGGGGCCCCAGGACCATTCGCTGGCTTCAACCCCGGCCTGCCAGGCGGTTTCGGCATAGGTACCGTCGCCGCGTCCGATCTGGAGGGTGTTGCGTCGCATCTGGACGCGTTCGTCGATGACACCGGGCGGACGGAATTCCGGGGCCATGGCGGCAAGCTGGGTCTGGCGGTTGGTGTGGAATCGGCTGAGCATGTCGACGGCGAACCAGTCTTCGATTCCGTCGCCGTTGAGATCGCCGAAGTCCACGCCCATGGAAAAGGTGGGGTTGTTGCGCAGGGCGAGGGTGGGTATGGCGCGGAAGCGGAGTTGGCCCGGGGAACTCTCGTTGATCCAGAAACGGTCGGGCGTCCACAGGTCGTTGCAGACGTAGAGATCGGGATCGCCATCGCCATCGACGTCGTGGAACCGGGCGGCCAATCCCCAGTCACCGGGGGCCTTCTTCAAGGGTCGACCGGCCTCGTCGAGGAAGGTGCCGTCGGTCCAGGGAGCAGCGGTGAAATGTCCCTTGCCGTCATTGATCCACAGGACATCGGGTTCACCAAATTCCTGGATCTGACCATCCGGCGCGACGGCGAACCGATCCTGGAGATCGGGTTCGGTGACGGATCGTCCATCGACGGACATCACGCGTGCGCCGCCATCGACGGACTGCATGGTGAAGCGTGCGGTGGGTCGGTCGAGGATGGTCGTTGGCCGGAAGTTGGCCACGTACAGGTCCAGGTCCCCGTCGCCATCGACATCGGCCAGGGTGAGGGAAGTGGCGCCGGTGGAAGAACGGAGACCGGCGGAATCGGTGACGTCGATGAAGCGACCCGCGCCATCGTTGAGGAACAGGCGGGTGCCCCCGGCGAGCACATTCACCAACAGATCCAGGTCGCCGTCACCGTCGACATCCGCGAAGCCCGCGCCGGTGGAATCAAGACCGGCACAGGCGATGGCGGGGCTGTTGGTGGATTCCTCGAAACGCCAGTTGCCGCGATTGAGGTAAAGCCGGTTGGGACTGTCGAGGGCGCACAGGTAGAGGTCGCACCAGCCATCGCCGTTGACGTCGCCCAGGGCGACACCGGATCCGGAGAGGAGATTGCGGTTGGTGATGGAACGTTCGTCGGAGAGGAGATTGGTGAAGGCGATGCCGGCGGTGAGCGCGGGGATGCGGGTGAAGCCCGGGGCGTGGGGGACCGGGTCGGGAAGGGTGGACCAGCGATGGGGTCCGTTCGTCTGCCAGGATGACGACGGCGACGCCGCGCGCAGCCCCAGGAACAGGGCGAACCAGGCCAGCACGGCGATGGAAGGGAATCGGGAGTTCATCCGGACAACACGTGACGATGGGCCGCAGTCAAAAACGGAGTGGGGGGATTGAACCTGAA
>CAZDYB010000590.1:0-3283 GCA_964509045.1 uncultured Akkermansia sp. | reverse complement strand
GGTCTCGATCAGCCTCGAGAATGGACGTCTGCAGAAGCGCCTGGTCGATCAGGCCCGCCTCCAGCGTGACATGGCTGTCGCTCGCGAGATCCAACAGAGTTACCTGCCTGAGATTCCATCCGGCCCTCATTGGCATGGTCATGAGGCCGCAGCGTTCCTCCATCCCGCCCGCGAAGTGGCGGGCGACTTCTATGACGTGCTCAGTCTTGCCTCGGGAAGAGCGCTGTTCGTGGTCGGCGATGTTTCCGGAAAGGGAATCCCGGCGGCCCTCTTCCTTGCGTCCGTCCGCACGTTGATCCGGCATTTCGCCGCTGAGATTGCCGATCCCGGGGAACTGCTCCAGACCGTCAACAACCGTCTGGCTGCCGACAATCCGAAGATGATGTTCGTCACCCTCTTGCTGGCGTCGGTCCAACCCGACGGAAGCATCGTGCTGGCCTCGGGTGGGCATCCTTCGCCGGCGCGCTTCAGTCCGGGAACCCCTGCCACGATCGTGGGCCTGCGCCCGGGAAGGTTGCTGGGCATCGAAGCTGTCGACCGGCCCTTCCCGACCACCCCTCTGCGTCTGTCACCCGGAGAGACGCTGCTGATGTACACCGACGGCGTGAACGAGGCGCCGAAGGCCGGGGACCTGGCGGTCCAGTTTGGCTGTGCGCGGTTGTGCGCCTTCCTCGACGCCTGGGTGGGTGCGGACTCCCTCGGTTCCCTCCACGGACAGTTGTGTGCCGAGCTCACCCGGTTCAGCGGCACTTCCGAATTCGAGGACGACGTCACCCTGCTGAGCCTGAGGAATCCCGGTTGACGACGTTTCCGCGCGGGTGGGGTTGACCTCAGGATTTTCCGTGGGTTGGCATCCGGGCGGCTTACGGGGCGGGATTGAAATCGAGCATGGTCGTGCCGGTGTCGGATGTGGTCCGGATGTTGATCGTCGGGACGATGTGGGGATTGCATGGGCCCTTGTTGAAGATGGGGTTTGCGGCGGGGCTGAGTTTTCCGCAGGCGGCGTTGGGGGAATACGTGGTGGGCGCGACGGCATTTGGAGCGGCGTGCTGGGGGCGCCGGAGTGGTTGGCCGCCGGCGACGTGGCGATTCTGGGGGGCGATGCTGGCGTGCGGGGTGGTGGGGAGTGGGGTGGCGTTGTTTTTGTTCTGGTCGTATCAGCTGGGGCCGGTGCCGGTGGGGGCGACCCTGTTGTTCCTGTATGTGCCGTTCACGACGGTGTTGCAGGCGATGCTGGCGCGGCGGATGCCGCCTGTGAGCCGATGGATCTCGGTGATCCTGGTGACGGCGGGAGCGTTTGTGGCGACGGATTTCATCGGGGTGGCGGGGCGTGGGAACCTGGCTGGGGCGCCGCAGGCGATCCTGGCGGCGCTGTGTTTCGCGTTTTTCTCCCTGTTGTCCGCGGGGGTGGGATACCTGGCGAGGCGGGTGGGGGGGGCGTTCGTTTTTTCGGTGCTTTGGGGGTGGGGGGTGCTGGGGGTGGCGTGGGGTGTGGGTTGGGGGTTGGAGCCGGCGGGAGGATGGGGACGGGTTCAGGTGGGGTGGGTGTTGGTATTGGGGGGGATTGGTCAGATCGTGCCGGTGTTCCTGCTGGTGAAGGCGGCGCCGAAAGTGGGTGGTGGGCTGGGGAGCATCCTGACCTCGGTGGAATTGCCGGTGGCGGTGGGGATGTCGGCGTGGTTGTTGGGAGAGGGGATCCGGGGTGTGCAGGTGTTGGGAGTGTTGCTGATCCTGGGAGGGATAGCGGTACCGGCGATGATGTCGGGTCCGGTTTCTGCTGCGGGGAAACCTGAATGACTGACCAGGTTCCAGTGATTGATTTCGCCCCGTTCTTTGAGGGGCCGGAGGGGCGGCGGCGGGTGGGTGCGGAGGTGTATCGGGCGGCGCATGAAGCGGGGTTCATGTATTTGCGGGGGCACGGGATTGGAGAGGACGAAGTGGACCGGGCATTTGCGATGGCCCGGGCATTCTTTGCGTTGCCGGCGGAGATGAAGGCCCGGTGCCTGCGGACTTCGGGGAACTTCGGGTATCAGGCGGTGGCCCAGGAGGCGTTGGATCCGGGACAACCGCCGGACCTGAAGGAAGACTTCACGTTGCGGGATGCGCCGCGTTGGGCGGCGACGGATCCGCGCTGGCCTTCGGAGGAGTTTCGGCAGGGGGCATTGGCGATTTACGGGCGGTGCCGGGATCTGGCGGGGCAGGTGATGCGGGCGTTCGCATTGGCCCTGGAATTGCCGCCGGAATTCTTTGATGAACGGCACACCGGCCTGACGCAGACGTTGCGGCTGCTGCACTATCCACCGAGCCGACAATGGCAGGCGGGACAACTGGGGGCGGGCGCGCACACGGATTACGGGACCCTGACGGTGCTGTTCCAGGACATGGCCGGGGGGTTGGAGGTGGAGAACGCGGCGGGACAATGGATTCCGGCACCGCCGATACCGGGAACGGTGGTGGTGAACACCGGAGACCTGCTGGCGCGCTGGAGCAACGGGGTATTCCGGTCGACGCCGCACCGGGTCCAGATCCGGCCGGCGGGCGCGGCGGCGGGGAGGCTTTCCATGGCGTTCTTCAGTGACCCGGATCCGGACGTGTGGGTGGAGGCGATTCCCTCCTGCGTGACGTCGGAGCGGCCGGTGGGATATCCGCCAATCCGGGCGGGGCAACACATCGAGGAACGGATCCGGATCTCGATGCAACAGGCGGCGGCGCGTCAGGGATGAGGTGGAAGGAGTGAGGAACCAGATGAAGATCGAGGAATTGCCAAGCTACGAATCATTGGGGTTGCCGGTGGAACGGGACGGACTGGAGCAGTTCGACCATCTGCAGGCGTATCGGCGGCTGGGACCCATTTACCGGTTGCGCTTCCGGGGTGAAGAACATGTGGTGATCGGGGGCATGGATGCGAACGAGGCGGCGTGGCGGAATCCGGACCTGTGGTCGTATGAGGATGCGCTGGAGCCGTTCCGGGAGATGATGGGGCCGACGCATGTGACCCAGTTGGATCGCGAGGTGCATCGGCGCAAGCGGCGCAACCTGAGGAACGGGTTTGCGATGAGCGCGTTGGTGCGGCACCTGGAGACGTTGGACCGGGTGTTGGCGACGGAGTTTGCGGCGCATGCGGGTCGTCCGATCCGGCTTCATGATTTCCTGATGACGGCATTGACGTTGGCGAACAGCCGGACGGTGTTGCATTGCGAGCTGGATGCGGAGGCATTGCGGCATTTCGAGGTGTTCGAGGAGGAGTTCATCCAGGGCATCTCGATGGGTGAGGCGCGGCATG
>CAZDYB010000589.1:2073-3289 GCA_964509045.1 uncultured Akkermansia sp. | reverse complement strand
GAAGTGTCGGAATTCGACGTCCACCCGCCAACCGCGATCGTTCCAGGCCTCACCCACGCGCCCGAATTCGTCGGGCCGTGGACAGGAGTAGCAGGGGAGCTTCGCGACCCCGATGGCCTGGAGGTGGGCGTTGGCGAAGGAGAAGACGAGGTCGCCGCGCTGAACCTCCCGGAGAGTCTCGTAGAAGTGGTTCTGAGCGCCGTTCTGTTTGCGCTTCGGGCACCAGATGTACTGGCCTGCGACTTCCGCAGCGAAGGTCTGCTTATGGTTGACCCACCAGAACTGCATGACCTGTCCAGGAGAGCACCGGAGCACGCGCCAGGGAATGGGAATCCTCGCCGTTGGCGAAGTGATTGAAAATGGGTGGCGCCCCGGAGCCCAGATTACTCCGTTGTCTAACTCTCTTACTTGTTCACCCAGTTCCGTCCCCGTCGTCGCCACCGTCCTCCCTTCGTTGTTCATTAAACCACGTCCCCGTCGATCTCCCTCCACCGCTGAGACGATTGGACACTTTCGCATAGAAACCCGGATCTCTGATGATTCTAGCAAGCACTCTTTCCTGAGCTGTTGCCTTTTCATGTCTCTCAATGGCTTGGAGAAGCAATCCGTAAAGGGGTATGAGCAAGAAGACCGGAACCTTTACCACCGGGCCGGAATCGGATGATGCAATGAATCCAATAGCCACGAGTATCGGCAAGGGCGTGACTGCGCGGATACAATTCCACCGAAGCCTTCCGTGCCAAGCCATTCGATTGTCTTGAATGAGTTCATACGCAAGGTGCCGATCTAGTCGTATGTTCTGTAACTGATTTCTATGGAACTCCTGAAGAAATTCAGAATGAGTCAGTGGCGCTTCCATATGCTGTTAGCTTCCAAATTGTAATCCGGCAGTCACGGCACTGTGGCCGGCTTGCTGAAGTCAGCTTTGCAAAGCTGACCCGGGGCCACACACACCAACAAGAGCAATATTGTCACCTCCATTTGCCGCCTGCAGTTTGAATTGCAACCTAATTTTGCGGCCCGCTTGTGTCTTTATTCGGGGATGCTTCCCCGGCTTCATACGGGTAAAAGGTAAATGGCCATCCGTTGAGTATCGGGCGGTCCAATTTCAGACGATCCCACAATAGCCTCAGGTAGGCCTCAACCATCATAACGCAAGCAGGTGCAATCGTCGGCGTCAGTAGGTTGAGTTCGCTTGTCGTGAAATGAGCTACAG
>CAZDYB010000589.1:0-2063 GCA_964509045.1 uncultured Akkermansia sp. | reverse complement strand
TTCACGTAATTGTTGGCCGCAACCATGTGTCTCTCAGCACTAGCATTATCTGCTTCAGACCGGAATGGTTCCGCAGCGGCAGCTGCACTGAGGAACGTCGGTGGATCAACTTGGGAGAGCCCGAAGTGCTCTATTCCCAAGTCGTCAGGAAACGACCTTCGCTTTATACTTACGAGGTTACCTTTTTCCACTTTGAGTCCGAAGAAATCTAGCGACTTCCGGATATCTACGAGCGCCATCATGATTGAGGGCGTCGTCAGAAAGCCGCAATTTGTCCCGGGGATTACAACCGAGCCATGCATCGCTTCAATCCTAACTGCCGCAATTGGCGGAGGATGGCGACTTTGTTGATGGACAAGGAGGATGTCCGCCAACCGCGCCGCCATGACCATATTGTCTAAGGTGACTTCGGAGAACGAGGCCAGATGTTCCCTCTGTTGATCTTCTGTAAGACTCATGAATTGCTTGGCTGTAGGTGGAAACGTCAGTTCCTCGCTACTCAGGCTGCTGACGAAACCGGACCCAGATGTGACGCGCATGTGGTTTCACCGAATTTGCAAGATTGAACCTCGGATTTGGATCTTTGGGAAGTATGAGTATGTCCTGATAACCCATGATCCAAGAGTGCGGAAAATGGGCACCGGCATTGTAGGTTCGGAGATCCAGTCGTTCTCTGGCGCCCTGAAGACGAATCTTCGGACGGAACATTGACGCCGGTGAGGCTCGCCTGGAGCCGATATGTTCTCAGGACCAAGAGAAGGGACAACGGGTTCGGTCCCACAAAGTCGACAAAGGTGGGGTGGGCACCGCCGGGCGAGTGTCGGGGCGACGCCGTGACGGTTGGACCGGCCAGTCTTGCGGTGCGAGTCGATGGTGATCATCGACGGCTGATTCAGGTGCCCCAACAGCGTCGTGAGACACTTTAACGAAGGAGGTGAGGCCCTTTTGGAGACCCTCGGCGAACCGAAATGGACTCGAGCGCCTCCCGGAGGTCTCAAGGGACTGGACTGGCCCCATTGCCTCTCCCTACGGAACTGAAGCTTTCCGAGACTGGAGTCATGCCACTTCCTACGAGTCTGTACTTACAAGCCCTGATCAAGGCCCTCGACGAGCACTGTTGGACAGTGGAGGACCTAATGGGATGGGAGTTTGTCAGTCGCCAGATGTCCGGATTTGGATTCACCGTTATCGAGTGCAGTGGTTTTGGATGTGGCGGTCCCTCGCCAGCACGGGTCGGCTGCCGATTCCCCTGTTCATCCAATCAACGCCCGCGCGCCAGCATTGATTCCTTCTCCGCGAATCCGCTCTCCTGGTCAACATGACGACGGGGGAGGATTGGTCGCGGGAAGAGGTCATCGCCACGGTGAAGGACTACATGGCGATGCTGCGCCTGGAATACGCTGGGCAGCCGTACAATAAATCCCAGTATTGCAGGGCACTCGCCAAACGACTCAACGGTCGAACAGTAGGTGCCGTCGGATTCAAATACGGGAACATCTCCGCCGCACTCGACGACCTCGGCTACTTCTGGATCCAAGGGTACAAGCCAAGATCCAATCGCCAACAACTCCTCCAGGAAGAGGTGGAGCGCTGGATCCGGGCGAATCCTGAGTTCGATCAGCTGGCCAGCCAGGCTGCCGAAGCGATGGCGGTGTTACCGGAGCACCTGGATCTCCACTCGTTGTGGGTTGACCCACCTGAGGGAGCCGCGGACGGCACCGCGCGGGCGTCCGATATGGTCGTCCCGTATCATCTGCGTCAGCCTCACCGGCTGATCCGGCGCGACTATGCGGCCCTCGAAGCCCGTAATCGCAGTCTTGGTCTCACGGGAGAGTTGCTCGCGCTTCGGTACGAGCAGTTCCGCCTTTCCCGACTGGGCCACGAGCGGCTAGCCGACAAGGTCACCCACATCTCGGTCATCGAAGGCGATGGAGCCGGGTTCGATATCCTCTCATTTGAGCCCGACGGACGGGAGCGCTTTGTCGAAGTGAAGACGACCCGGTTTGCCAAGGAGACCCCGTTTTTCGCGAGTCGCAACGAGGTTGATTTCGCCTACTCCCACG
>CAZDYB010000588.1:0-3294 GCA_964509045.1 uncultured Akkermansia sp. | reverse complement strand
CGCTCCAGTCCCCGGGAGCGCGGGATTCATCCCGCATCTCGATCCCCTCCAGCGTTTGCGGACAGGAATGTCCGCGTTCCCGGGCGCCAGGCTTCAGGATCGCCTCCGGCATGATCCCCACTCCTCCCCGGGGCTTGCACAGCGCGCACGACTGCGCAGGGTCGTCCCATGCCTGCGTGGTCGCGATTTCTGGTCGGCTTCATCGGATCTCTCCTGGCCTTTGCCGCATGGGCCGCACCTTTGGAAGTCCTGCCCCCCGACGCCCGCGGCTGGCTCGTCCTCCGATCTCCCGGCGAAACCAATCGCATCCAGACCCTGGAGGCATCCACTGACCTCACCACCTGGGCAGAAGCGGCGGTCTTTCACGAAGGGGCATTCGATTTCGCCGACGTCACAGCCCCCACCAACGTCACCCGCTTCTTCCGTGTGGTGAGCCGGGTCCGCACCTCGAACGACGACGGCCGCAACCAACTCGTCCTGCCCGATGACCCCTTTGTCGTTCAGGAATATTCCGGCGTGGGTGAACCCGGCATCGGCTGGGTCAAGTTTGCCATCCTGCGCGGTGACGAGTCCCGGGTGTGGTTCCAGGACAGCAACCGGCATCCGTTCCACCACGATTTCGCCCGACTGCGACTTCCCCCCTTCCTAGGAATGTCCCGCGCCGTCTTCGACCAGCAAACCCTGCACGCCTCCAATCAGGTCGCCGTGCTGGGAGCCGTGCTGATCCCCGGAAACGCCTCTGGCGAAATCGGGATCCAGTTCGTCGGACGCGACCCCTATCCGCGGGAGCAGGTCGGGCGTTGGCTGCAACTGGTGCAGGCGGCCGTCCGCGCACCGGTCGGCACCCGATCCTTTTATGTGCCCACCTCCGAACAGATCGCCACCGCACAAACCCATCGCGACTGGTTTGCCGCCGCGGGCTTCGAAGTGGCCACTGCCGATCGCTGGTTGTCGGAAGATGCGGTCTACAGTGTGGGCTGGGCCCTGGGCAAACTGGTCTACGTGCCCGGTCCTCGAATCGCCGCCGCCTACGCTGCCGGCGAACTCCGTCCGGAAGACATCCTGCTGACCGATGCCGTCCCAGCCGAGGTCCCGTTCCTGGCAGGGATCATTGCGCTGACACCGGCGACCCCCAATTCCCACGTCGCCATCCTGGCCCAGGGATGGGAAGTGCCCTTCGTCTGGTTCGCCTCACCTGAAACCCGGGCCCGGATGCTCACCCTGGTGGGCCGTGAAATCGCCTTACGCACCGACCGCAATTTCTTCACCGAAGCCACCGTGATCGACGTCGAAGGCCGGATGCCCGAATCGGTCCGCTCGGGGTTGCTCTCCTTGAAGGCCCAACCCCGGTTGAATTACACGCCGCGCCAGTCGCTTGGCGTGATCGCCACCAACGTCCATGAACTCCGACCCGACGCCATCCGTTACGTCGGAGGCAAAGCCGCGAATTACGGCCTGCTTCGCCGCACCCTTCCCCTGAATTCCGAACCGGCCATCGCGCTGACCTTTGACCTGTGGGAAGCGTTCCTCGGACAAACCCTGCCCAACGGCCGGACGCTCGCTGCGGAGATCCAGGAACAGATTGGGCAATTCACCTACCCACCCGACTTCGCCCTGGTACGCACCCGGCTCGATTCCTTGCGGAATACCATCCGGCAGAGCGCCCGATTCACCCCCGCCCAACAAACCGCCATCCTCGACGCGCTGACCGCGGCCGGCTTCGATGGCGCGCGCAAGATCCGCTTCCGCAGCTCGACCAATGTCGAGGACAGCGACGACTTCACTGGGGCGGGCCTGTACGACAGCTACAGCGGCTGTCTGCTGGACGATCTCGACGGTGATTCCTCCGGTCCCTCGGCGTGTGATCCCCTTGAACCGAATGAACGCGGCGTGTTCCGCGCCATCCAGCGGGTCTACGCCAGCTTCTTCAACGAGAACGCCTTTCTCGAACGCCTGCGACGCGGGGTCAACGAAGAGGAAGTCGGCATGGCCGTCCTCGTCCATCACTCCTATCCCGACGAGATCGAAATGGCCAATGGCGTCGCCACCCTCGACTGGCAACGCTCCTTCGGCTCGGTCTCGATGGACGGAACCCTCGTCACACAGCTCGGCGCCGCTTCCGTCACCAATCCCGACGGCGCCTCCCAACCCGAGGTGGTCGACTTCTACCGCTCCAGCGGCTCCACCTTCCTCGCCCATCGCCAGTCCTCCGGACTCGTGCCGCTGGGGGGTCATGTGATGCGTTGGGAGACTGATTACCAAGACCTCGTCCGCCTCCTGGCCACGGTGGCCACCGGGTACGCCGCACAGTTTCCGACGCTGACCTCCTTCACCCTCGACCTCGAATACAAACGGGTGGTCCCGGGGACGCTGGACGTGAAACAGGTCCGACGCCTCCCCAGACCCGTCCCCACTCCGGTGACCCCCTATCTGCTGCCGGTCACCGGTTCCTGGTGCGTGGAGGAAGGCGAGTACTCCGATGTCTTCGCCAAGCACCGGCTCAAGTCGACTTTCAGCCTGACATCGGATCCGCGTCGGTTGACCGACGTCAACCTGACCACCCCGATCTACTCGGGAGACCGGTTTGAGATGAAGGTGGGCAACGAAACCGTGACCCTCACCGGATCCATGTCCGGTTGGCCGGAATTCCTCCACACCCGCACCGGAGACATCACCCGTGATTCCTGGACCCTGGGCGCCGGGAGCCATCGACGCCGGCTCACCCTGGAGACCCAGCTGTTGCGCAGCGTCACGCCGCCGCGCGCGCCCTGGGTGATCACCGACGACTTCCAGCTCACCTTGAACGCCCAGTACACCCAGTCACAACCCTCACTCGGGTGGACCGGTCCCACCACCACGACCCACGATTCCGCACGCCTGGTCCCCTGCCCGGTGATCGGACCCGATGCCCTTCCCCAGTTCCGTTCCTTCCCAGCCGGCAACGGGGTCGTTGTTGAAACCCGCTTCATGTGGCCCGCCGCACCCCGCGGACCGACTGCCGGATACACCGCGCCCAACATCGGATTCGTCGAGACCCGGATCTCCGGTCTGACCACAACCCCGCTGGTGCTCCGGAATCGTGCCTCCCAGACCTACTCACCGGGACATCACAACTTCACCGAGACGTTCCTGTTCGAACCCGCCCTCGAACCCGGCGTCTCCCCGGCCCAACTCGCCGAACTGGAAGCCGCCCAGATCCAGCAACTGATCGTTGATGGCGACTTCGACACCGCCCGATTCTGGGTGGTGGATGCCACCGGGAAACTCCGCGCGCTGAGGTGATTGCAGATCGCA
>CAZDYB010000587.1:0-3294 GCA_964509045.1 uncultured Akkermansia sp. | reverse complement strand
GGGCCACCCTCCGCCTTCGCGACGCCACCGTGACGCACATCGACGAACTGGGCAGGCTTCGCATCACCGAAGAGGGCAACCGCTCGGTCATCGAACTCCTGCGGGGCGTCATGTCGTTCTTTCACCGCGACGCCCCGGAGGACGTCGAGGTCCGCGGAGCTGGGACTTCTGCGATCATCCGGGGAACTGAGTTCGCTGTCACGGTTGACGCCGGAGAACGGATGGAACTCGTCCTGTATGATGGCAGCGTGGAGATGACGAATGCCGCCAGCCGAATCCTTGCCCGCACGGGCGACGTGATCCAGGCCGACGCCCATTCGGCCCCGACCCGCTCGCCGGCGTTGGCGGGAACCAATCGCACCGCCATTCAATGGGTCCTGCATTACCCAGCGGTGTTGGACCCGGCGGATGTCCGGCTTTCCCCGGAAGAAGCCGTCCGCTGGGAACCGGCGTTGGCCCTGTACCGTTCCGGCGCGCTGCTGCCCGCGCTGGGATCCGCCCGCGCGCTCGGCGAACCCTCCTCCGATGCCACGCGACTTCTTCGCGCTGCCCTGCATCTGGGGGCGGGTGACGTGCCTGGATTCGAACAATACGCTGCGGGGATCGACCCCGCCTCCCCATTGGTTCCGCTGCGGGATGCACTCCGTACCGTCCTTCATGCAGTCCGTTTCGAGGCCGATTCCACGTCTGGACGGATCCGCCCGCGCCTCTCGACCACCGAACGGCTCGCCGAGTCCTATCGACTGCAATCGCTCGGGCAACTCGAAGAAGCCCGCGAGTTGGCCCGGGACGCGGTGAAGGAGGCCCCGGGATTCGGGTTCGCCCACGCACGGGCGGCTGCACTTGAGTTCGCACAGGGTCAGGTTTCGATGGCACGCGAGTTCCTCGCCCAGGCCCTGGAGCTCGGCCCGTGCAACGCCGATGCCGTTGCCCTCGACGGATTCCTCCTTGCGGCACAGGGCCGCTACGCCGAGTCCCGGGTCCGCTTCGATGATGCCATCCAACTGGATCCAGGATTGCCGGAAGGATGGCTGGGAAGGGGATTGGTTCGGTTCCGGACGGGTGACAGGAGCGGCGGAAGACTCGATCTTGAAATGGCGGCGACGCTGGATCCTCTCCGGTCGGTGCTTCGGAGTTATCTGGCGAAGGCGTTTGCCGAGGAGGGCGATGACGCCCGGGCGCTGGAAGAGCTTGCCCGGGCCCGCGAGCTGGATCCGTTGGATCCGACGACGGGCCTGTACACCGCGCTGCTGAGGTACCGCCGATACGAACTCGCCGAGGCCATCCGAGCGCTGGAATCAAGCCGAGAGCTCAACGATCAGCGTGCCGTCTATCGGTCGCGCCTCCTGCTGGACCAGGACACCGCCGTGCGCAGCGCGAACCTCGCCAACGTCTATGAACTGGCCGACCTGGCAGACGTCAGCCGGCGTGAATCCGCACGGGCCGTCATGTTCGACTACTCAAGTCACTCGGCGCACCTCAACCTCGCCTCCAGCTACAATGCGCTCCGGGATCCAACGCGATTCAACCTGCGCAATGAGACGGTCTGGTTCAACGAACACCTGCTCGCCAGCCTGCTGGCCCCGACCGACGGTGCGCCGCTTTCCCAGAATCTTTCCCAGAATGAGTACTCCCGGTTGTTTGCCGGGAACCGCGTCGGTCTCAATACCACCACGGAGTACTTCGGCAGCGGTGAATGGCGGCAATTGGCGTCGCAGGTCGGCAACTTCAGTCGATTCAGCTATGCGCTCGACCTCGACTACGGTTCCAAACCGGGCTTCCGGCCCAATGAGGATTTCTCCCGCCTGGAGTGGTACACCCGCGCCAAAGCCCAACTCACGCCGTCGGACTCGGTCCTTTTTCTGGCGAAGTATCAGGAGTTCGAAGGCGGTGACCTGTTCCAGTATGCCAACCTCTCCAACGCGCGCCCCGACTACCGTTTCCGGGAGACACAGAATCCAATCCTGCTCGGGGGCTATCACCACGAGTGGAGCCCGGGTTCGCACACCCTGTTCCTCGGTGGCCGGTTGGTGAACCGCCAGCAACTCGATGATCGCAACGCCGGCCAACTCGTCGCATTCCAGTTTCCCGATGCCGATCCCGCCAGCGCACCGATGGATCTCCGCCATCGGAACGATTTCGAGACCTACACCGGCGAACTCAATCACATCCTCCAGTCCGAGCGACACACCACGGTGGTTGGAGGCCGCTACCAGGCCGGGGAATTCAACGCCACCGCCGCATTGGATACCACCCCCAGCCAGGCTCCCGGCGTCTTCGAACCCATCGTGGTCACCGAGGGCAATGGCGACCTCGAACGTCGATCCCTCTATGCCTACCACACCTGGGAGATCCTCCCAGGCCTGCGTCTCACCGGCGGGGTGAGCTACGACGATCTCACTGCACCCCGCAACTTCCGCCGTCCCCCGCTCCAGTCCGGCGAGCGTGACAGCACCCGCTGGTCGCCCAAGGCCGCCCTGGTTTACTCGCCCTCCTCGACCTTCGCCCTGCGCGGTCTCTACGCCGAGAGTCTGGGCGGCGTCAGCTACGACGAAAGCATCCGGCTTGAACCCACCCAACTGGCGGGTTTTCCCCAGGCATTCCGAACCCTCATCTCGGAGTCCCTCGTCGGTTCCGTGGAAACCCCACGTCACCGCTCGAGCGGACTCGGAATCGATCTCCGTCTGCCCACCCGCACCTACCTCAGCGTCGAAGGCACCTGGCTGGAGAGCAGGATTGACCAGGATCTCGGCTTCTTCGCGTTCGACGCGCTGCGTCCCTTGCCAGGTCCACCCGCTCTGCCTGCCTCCGCCATCCAGTTGCACCGATACCGGGAGCGCAGTGCCCGGTTGATCGCGAACCAGATCCTCGCCGAGGAATGGTTCGTCCAGGGACTCTACCAATTCACCCGGAGCGAACTGGATTCGGCCCTCCCCGACCTGCCGGCGCCGGCAGGCCATGCACGCTCCCGCGCGGATGCCGCCGACCTCCATGCCGTAAAGGCTTCGCTTCTCCATCAGCGGACCGACGGATGGTTCTCCCGCCTGACCACCGCGCTTTATCGACAGGACAACTCCGGCATTTCCGGCGCGGCCGACGAGGACTTCGCTCACCTCAGTGTCTTCGTCGGTTACCGATTCCCACGTCACCTCGGCGAACTGACGGTCGGCGTGCTCAATCTCACCGACCGCAATTACGGGCTCTCGCCGCTCACTCCCTACGACGAGTTGCCCCGCGAACGGATGATCTACCTCCGCCTGCGGCTTCAGCTGTAAACCGGTCCTGATCTGCCGG
>CAZDYB010000586.1:0-3300 GCA_964509045.1 uncultured Akkermansia sp. | reverse complement strand
CGACCACACCACACCGCGCCGCACCTGCACCGCCCATTGCCGGACTTCGCCACCGTTCCTTACGCCCCAACTCGCCACGTACTCGTTCCTCCCCTCTGACTTCACCCCGAATCGCGTCAACACCGGTCCGTTCGTCCACAGCCACGGACTCGCAGGGATCACCGCCGGTCCATCCAATGGCCCGGATCTCAGCACCTGCACCACTCCGCCCCGATTCTTTCTCAGGCTGCTCCCGTTCCAGAACATCATTCCATCCGCCCCGCTGAACTCCTGGGTCAACCGGACCTGCGACGCGATCTCCGATGCCGTCCGATCCGTCCCGATCCGGGCCGACGCAATCCCGGCATAGAGGTTTCTGCCTTTGGGATTCTGTCCGCCCCACCAATGCAGCAGCACGGGAAAGCTTTGTTCCCGTTGATTGATGTTCCAGTAGAGCTGGGGCACGAGGTAATCCACCCAACCTTCAACCATCCACAACCGGGCATCCGCCGCCAGCGCTTCATAGGCGTCCAGACCCTTGACGCCCGGCGGCACGCCCGGACGCCAGATGCCAAACGGGCTGATCCCGAACTGGACCCAGGGCTTCTCCCGATGCACCGCCGCCCCAGCGCGCCGTACAAAGTCATCCACGTTGGATCGACGCCAGTCCGACCGGCTCTTTCCCCGGCCATGCTTCCTATACGACCCGTCATCCGGGAACGGCATCAGACGCCCCGAAGCATCCTTCACCGGGTATGGATAAAAATAGTCGTCACAATGCACCGCATCGATGTCATAGCGCTTCACCAGGTCGCCCACCACGCGCAACCCGTGTTCCCGCACTTCGGGCAGTCCGGGATCCATCCACGTCTGCGATCCATACGACACCACCAGGTCGGGTCGACGCCGCGCCAGGCTGCGCGGTGACACCGGGCTCTTGGTCGTGCCCGTCTTCGCCCGGAACGGATTGATCCACGCATGCACCTCCAGACCGCGCGCATGCCCTTCACGCACCACGAAATCCAACGGATCCCACTTCGGACTCGGAGCCAGTCCTTCCCGGCCGGTCAGGTATTCCGACCACGGCTCCAGCGTGGACTCATACAAGGCATCGCCCTGGGGTCGCACCTGGAACACGACGGCGTTCAAACCCATCGAACGCGCCATCTCCAACAGATCCCGCAATTCCTCCTGGCTGGCCTTCATCGACAGACCAGGCCTTGAAGGCCAATCGATGTTGGCCTTGGTCGCGATCCATACCGCGCGCAGTTCCCTCGGCAATTCCGGTGGTGGCGGCGTGCCCTGCAACACCGCCGGCGCTCCCCACACCCCGGCCGGCAAGGCAAGAAACCCCAACATCAGCCAGTGTCGCCAGAATCCCATGAGCAGCCCGGCCACGATGTCCACCCGTCGTCCCCATGGCAAGGGACCGATCCCCGTGAAGCCCTCCATCATCCCGCCTCCGCCATCGCCATCGCCGTCACATACAATCCCACCAACGTGGCCAGGGCCACACTGTGCCAGAACACCGCCCGCAGGATCTGTCCCTCCCTGCCCTGCACACCCGTCGCCACCCCCGCCACCACGATGCTCTGCGCATCGATCATCTTGCCCATCACCCCGCCCACACTGTTCGCCGCACACATCAGGTACGGATTCAGCCCCAGTTGTTCCGACGTGATCTTCTGCAACCCGCCGAACAAGACGTTCGATGCCGTGTCCGATCCCGTCAGCGCCACCCCCAGCCATCCCAGCAACGTCCCGAAAAACGGGTACATCGGACCCGTCCCCGCCAACGCCAGGCCCAACGTCGCATCCGCACCCGAGAACTTCGTCACGTTCCCCAAGGCCAGCATCGCCGCAATCGTCACCAATGATCCCCGCACCCGCAGCGCCGTCCGGCCATAGGCCTGGATGATCTCCCGCGGCCCAAACCCCATCGCCAATCCCGCCAGCACACCCGCCACCAGGATCCCGGTGCCCGTCGCGGACAAGGCGTTGAACCGGAACTCGGCCTTCTCCGGCGTTCCCACCCCTTCCACCACCGGCGCCACCCGCATCACCCGTTCATGCAATCCCGCCACCGGGATCCCCGGCGAATACACCTGATCAAATCCCTTCTTCACCATCGGCAATCCCCATATGAACAACACCCCCGCCAGGATCAGCCACGGCACCCACGGATTGCCCACCGACCGGGGCGTCATCGCTCGTTCCGCAATCCCACCCGCCAAACCACCAGCCGTCGCCATCGGCTTCCCCTCTTCCCCCGGCGCCACCCATCCATCCCTGGGCCGCCACCAGCGCAACAGCAGGATCAGGCTCAGGATCGATGCCAACCCGGCCGCCGTATCGACGAGCCAGGGTCCGTGGAGGTTGGACACGAGGAACTGCACCAGCGCAAAACTTCCGCCGGCCACCAACGCCGCCGGCCAGACTCCCTTCAAGCCCCGCCACCCGCCATACGCCAGCACGATCCAGAACGGGATCATCAGCGAGAACGGCGGCAACTGGCGCCCCGCCATCCGCGACAGTTCCAACACATCCAATCCCGTCACCTGCGCCAGGGTCGTGATCGGGATTCCCACCGAACCAAACGCCACCGGAGCCGTGTTGGCGATCAGGGCCATGACCGAGGCCCGCACCGGGGCAAATCCCAACTGCATGAGCATGGCCGCCGTGATCGCCACCGGCGCACCGAACCCGGCCGAGCCCTCGATGAATCCGCCGAACGAATACGCCACCAGGATCAGCTGCACCCGCGGGTCGGGCGCGAGCTGCGACAGGCGGCTGCGCAGGGCGTTGAACCGGCCCGATTGCACGGTCAACGAATGCAGGAACAACACGTTGATCACGATCCAGCCAATCGGAAACACCCCGTAGGCCGCCCCGTACAACGCCGATCCCGTCGCCGCCGGCAGCGGCATGCCAAACCCGAGGATCGCCACCGCCAACGCCGCCCCCAATCCCGCCAACGCCGCCACCCACGCCCGCACATGACCCATCGCCACCAACCCCAGCAACACCACCACCGGCAGGGCCGCCATCAACGTCGACAGCCAACGCATCCCCAGCGGATCATAGGTTTGCAACCAGACCATCCCCACAACCTCCCCAACCCGCACCCCACCGTCGAGCTCCGGCAATCAATCGCCCCACCCCTGACCGGAGCGGCGACGTTCGGTCGCCGTCCTGCTCATCCAACAGGCAAGCCTTGCCTCTCCGTGCAAATCCCCACCCTTCGCACCTGTGAGCCCCCTGTGGTGAAACCGCCCTCATCAACACAGACCGAGATGCGCCCCCCAGCATTGCAGCCCACCC
>CAZDYB010000585.1:0-3306 GCA_964509045.1 uncultured Akkermansia sp. | reverse complement strand
GGTCCGTCGTGATCACCAGCAGCGTGTCAGGATGCTCCGCCTGATACGCGAGACCGACATCGAGGGCCTCATCGAAGCCAATCATCTCACGGACGGCCGACGCCGCGTCGTTGTTGTGACACCCATGATCCACCCGCCCGCCTTCGACCTGCAGGATGAAGCGCTCGGCTCCACCCAACCGTTTCAATGCAGCCCGCATCATCGACGCCAGGCTCGGTGCGTCTTCCACCTTCGTGATCCCGCCCGCGACATCCACCGTGAACGGCAGATGACTGTCATTGAACAAGCCCAGCAATGGCTGATCGACTGACACAGAACGGAGGTCGCCCGGCTTCTCCATCACCGTATAACCCGCACTGCGATACACCTGCTTGAGGTCGAGCTTGTCCTTGCGCGATCCCGCATCGAAATACTTCCTTCCACCCCCCATCAACACCTCCACCCGACGCGTCAGGTAATCCTGGGCGATCTCCTCGGCGTTGTTGCGGCTCTTGTTGCACGCCGCAAATCCCGCCGGGGTGGCATGGGTGATCTCCGTCGTGGTCACCAATCCCCGCTGCCATCCCGCCGCTCCCAACAATTCGTACAGGGTCACCAGCTTCCGACCCGAACTCGTCTGGTTCACCATGCCGTTCGGGATCCGCACCCCGCATCCCCACGCCGACGCCGATGCCGCCGAATCCGTCACCAACGAGTTCTGCGAACGGACATCCATCAGCCCATGCACCAGCCCTTGCCGACTGAGCAGCCGCATCCAGGTCAACTCCCGGTGCCGGGTCACCTGGGAGTAATGATTTCCGCAGCTCAACATTCCCGAACTCATCCCGTCGACCACCAGATGGATGATGTTCCGCGGCACTTCCGCCGACAGGGGCGCGGGTCGGGACCTGACCTTGGGCGCACTGGCACAACCCGCGACGGCCAATGGCGCCGCACCGGCAATTCCCTGGAGAAACCTTCGTCGTGAATTCATCGGAATGCCCAAACCCTACCATCACTCAACTTGACGCCCGAAAGCCAAAAGCCTGCTGCCCGATGACATTCCCGCGTCAGCCCGGGAACATTCTCCCCCAATCCGGGGTCGCCATCCTTTGCGGCCACGCCAGACGTCGGTAGGGTCGCCGCAACATGCGCAAGACCCGCATCATCGCCACGCTCGGCCCCGCCACGGATTCCCCAGACCGCCTCGCCGCCCTCATGGAGGCGGGCGTCAATGTGTTCCGCCTCAACATGAGCCACGCCCGTCACGACTGGGTCCGCCGGGTCGTGGCCGACATCCGCTCCGCCGCCCGCCTCCGCGGGATCCAACCCGGCATCCTCATGGATACCCAGGGCCCATCCATCCGCACCGGCGATGTCCCCGCCGCCATCTCACTCCGTCCCGGTGAACGCTTCTATTTCACCGTCCGTGACGGAACCGTTCCCGAAGGGTTCAAGGGGACTTCGGTCAACTACGACGACCTCTCCAGTGACGTCCACGCCGGGGACACCCTCGTCGTCGACAACGGCGAGATGAAGATGCGCATCCTCAACACCACTCCCCAATTCGTGGAATGCGAGGTCCTCACCGAAGGCAGCCTCGGTTCCCGGCGCCACATCAATCTCCCCGGTGTCCGCGTCTCACTCCCCGCCCTCACCGAAAAGGACCGCGCCGATGTCACGCTCGGCCTCGAACTCAAGGTCGACTTCATCGCCCTCAGCTTCGTCCGCGACCCCGTCGACATCGCCACCCTGCGCGCCTGTTTCCAATCCGACGGCCATCAACCCCTCATTGTCGCCAAGATCGAACACCAGTTCGCCGTGGATCACTTCGATGCCATCGCCCAGGAGGCCGATGTCATCATGATCGCCCGCGGCGATCTCGGCGTGGAGTGTCCGTATGAAGAACTCCCCATCATCCAGCGCCGCATCGTCAAATACTGCCAACGCATCGGCCGCCCCGTCATCGTCGCCACCCACATGCTCGAAAGCATGATCACCAATCCCCTCCCCACCCGCGCGGAAATCACCGACGTCGCCAATGCCGTCTTCGAACAGGCCGATGCCATCATGCTCAGCGGCGAGACCACCGTCGGACGCCATCCCCTCGCCTGCATCGAGGTCATGGATACCATCGCCCGACGCATCGAACGAAGCGGTGGCGCCAATTATCACGAGGAAAGCGAACTCACCCTCCCCCGACAGAAACTCGTGAAGAGCGCTGTCATCCTCGCCGACAATCTCCACTCCACCGCCATCATCGCCTTCACCCGCTCCGGTCAACTCGCCCGCTTCGCCTCCGCGTTCAGACCCAAATCCGCCCCGATCTACGCCTTCTGCGATTCCGAAACCCTCGCCGGAAAACTCACCCTCCTCCGCGGTGTCACCCCCATCGTCCTCCCCTCCTGCTCCAACGATCCCGAAGGCTCCATCGACGGCGCCCTCAACCGCCTCGAATCCCGCGGCCTCATCAAGGCCGGCGATTCCGTCGTCATCCTCGTCCCCCACGCCACCTCCCATGATCGACAGGTGGAATCCATCAAGATGCACGTCGTCTGACCAGGCCGCCCAGACGGGCTCCTACTCCCGCCCGGAGCCCGCATGACGTCCCAGCAATTCCACCAGGCGATCAATCTCCGCCCGACCCGATGCCGACGGATCCGCTGATTGGTATCCGTTCACATAAATCGCAAAGCCCAGGCGCTCGCCGCCCGCCGTCGTCAGTTGTCCCGCCAACGCATTCACGTGCCGCAAGGTCCCCGTCTTCGCACGGATCACCCCCTTCAACGGGCCCCGGGTGAATCGACTCCACAACGTTCCATCCACCCCGCCCACCGGCATCGCCTCCAGATACGCCCGCCCCGCCGGATGCCCCTCCATGTGGCGCAGCAATCGAACCGTCGCCGCCGGGGTCATCAGGTTCTTCCGCGACAAACCGGATCCTTCCTCGATCACCAACGATTCCGATCCCACCCCGAACCCCGCCGCAAACCGTCTCAACGCCCGGGCCGCCGCATCCGAGTCATCCCCGGTTTCAGTCGACTCACCCGCCCTCGGCCGACGCCGCACATCCGATCCCACCTGCAGCCAGAGTTGATGCGCGATCAGGTTGTTCGATGGCTTGAGGCACAGGGCGGCCAATTCAGCCATCGACGCCGACGGCACCGTGCCCAAGGTCACCGCAGGGGCATCTTCGCGTGACCGGACCACCGGCCCGCTGACGCGGATTCCTCCGGAGACCAATGCCGCGCGCAGGCCCCGTCCAAACCACTCCGCACCATCCGGTACCGCCAACCGTTCACTGTGGGTACGCCCCGCTCCCACCTC
>CAZDYB010000584.1:0-3308 GCA_964509045.1 uncultured Akkermansia sp. | reverse complement strand
CCTTCAGGATCCCGTTCGGGGTGGAAGAATCTGACCGTTACCGACCCTTTGCCCTGTTGATCTTCTCCAGGATCATCGCCGCCGGCACCCAACTCGAATCTGCCTATTGCGCCGGCACTGGCCGCACCGCCATCGGGCCGGTCATTCTCCTGGGAGTCAGCCTCCTTCAATACCTGGATGGTGTTCCTGATCGCCAGGCCGTCGAGATGCTCCGGCATCATGCCGGCTGGAACTTCGCCCTCAACCGCCAGTTGGGTGAACAGCTCTTCCACCCCATCCCACTCTGCCGTTTCCCTGACTGGCTTGAGGAGAACGACCTGGCCGCCATTGGATTCAAGGCGATCCTTGAGGGACTCATCGAAGCGGGGCTCGTCAAACGCCGCACCCATCAGCGTCTGGATTCCACCCACATCCTGGGGCTGGTCAGCCGGATGAGCCGTGTGGAATGCGTCCGTGAATCCGTTCGCCTGGCACTGGAGGAGATCCTGCCGGCAGTTCCAGAGGCGCAGCGCCTGACGTCCTGGCAGACGTGGTGGGAACGTTATGTGGAGAACAAGCTCGACTACCGCTCCAGTCACGAGGTGTTGGTCAATGAACTGCAGGAATCCGGCACCGACGCGCAGGCCCTGCTGGCCTGGGCGCGGGAACAGGCCGGGCTCATGGACGGTGAGTACGTGGGTCAGTTGGCCAAGGTGTTCGGCCAACAGTTCAAGCTGGAGACAGACCAGGCGTTGCGACCGCGTGGAAAGGGGGAACTGGAATCTGATCGGATACAGAATCCGCACGATCCCGACGCGACCTACCCGGTGAAGGGACAAGGTCAGCGACAGACCGCGCATGTCGGTTACAAGGTGCAGATCGCTGAGTCGGTGGAAGCTCGTCACGTTCTACCGCGGGGCTTCCCAGGCTTCGAGGGCGTGGCCTGGCGCGATGTGCATGAAGCCGGTGTCGTCGGCAGTGAACCGCATCCAGTTGCGGGGTGCCGGTACGCTGACACGAAGCCGTTCGCGGCGGGACTCATCGGGACGGGGGCGCGCGTCCCAGAAGGTCATGGTGCGATCTCCGGAAGTGGCCACCACTTCGCCGCCGGACGAGACCGTCAGTGCGGTGACCGCGCCGGATTGCGCCCGCCAGGATTCGCCCGGCAGTTCGCGATGGGTGTTCACGTCGAACACCCGGACACGGCCGTCCTCGTTGCCCACGAAAAGCCGCCGGCCATCGGGATGAAACGCGATCGCCGTGTCGTAATCCTCCGCGTCGCCGAGGGAGACGAAGCCGCCGTTGAGATTGCCGGCCTGATACAGGCGAACCCGGCGCCCGATGAGTCCGGTGACGGCGACGAGGCGTCCATCCGGTGAAAGGTCCATGCAGTTGACCGCGCTGGCGCCGTACAGCATCCGCTGGTCGTCGGTCCCGGTGGTGGTCTGGTCCGCCAGGTTCACGCGCAGGAGTTTGCCGGGAATCAGTCCGACCACGGTTTGTTCGTCCGCGGAAACGGCGCCGCGGATCACGAAGCCGAAACCGGGATAGGACGGGATGCCGTTCACCCGCCAGCGTGGTTCCGGGGGTTCGCCGTGTTGGCCCGGCGGGCTCCAGCGGATGATTTCGCCCGTGCTGAAATGCCGGGTCACTGCGCTGCCGTCGCGCAGGATGGCCAGCGGTTGATGCAGTTCCGCCGGCGGCAGGCGCCGCCGGTTCTGTCGGTCCCAGAGCCAGGTGTGGTTCATTGGCGCCCGGTAGAGGGCGAACCGGCCGTCGACGGACATGGCGGGATGCTCCCAGTAATTCCAGCTCCACACACCGCCGACGCGCTGGTCCGACGCGGCCGGCCGGGCGGGCCAGGCCCGCAGCGTGCCGTCGTCGCTCACGCTGGTCAACAATCCCGGACCCGGGACATGGGCGAGGCTGCGGATGCGTTCGCCGTGGCCCAGGCGGAACTGGATGTGACCTTCCAGCGCGGAGCGGGTGAGCAAGTTGGCCGGGGGGACCCGTGGACCGGACTTCGGCACGGGCTGGGCTTCGCCGCCGAGGGTCTCGTCGTCGTAGGTCCGGATGTCCGGCGTCGGTTGCAGGAAGCGGAACAACTGCAGCGGTGAATCATCGGTGGCCACCGCGAGCGCGGCTTCCTTGGGCGAGAATTCCAGGGAATGGATCAAGGCTGCCGCCTCGTGATGGAACACGGACCGGCCATCGGCGAGGTCGAATACGGTCACCGCCCGCGGCACGCCGGTCCGTCGGGCAGTCGCGACTCCCAGATGCCTGCCGTCGGGCGAAAACGTCACGATGGCCGGCGAGGTGTTCGTCGGCATCAGCTCGAGTTCCGGGCGCCAGTGCGCTGCGGTGACCGAATCCACGGCGGCGGCTGGAAAGACTTCGACCTGGTTGCCCTGGTCAAGGTGTCGAACCCAGGCGAGCCGGGTCCGATCCGCGGACATGGCGAAAGGGGCGAGGATTTCGCGGGGCAACGCGACGTCCTGCCGGGTGCCCAGGTCGTGAATGGCGCCCGGGGCGCCGTTCTCGCCGCCCCAGACGGCGTTGCCGGCGAACAGCACCCGTTGGTTGTCCAACCAGACCGCACCGATGTGTCGGCGGCCGGCGAAATGGCGCAGCGTTCCGGACTCGGTGTCCCCGACCAGCAACACGTCGCCGTCGGCACAGAGGAAGTGCCGCCCGTCCGGCGAGAAGGCGAGGTGATGGAATCCACGGTCCAGCACCTCCGGGTCATCGATCGGCGGGGCCGTCGGCACGGTGGGACCGCTTTCCTGGGCACCATTGGCGGGGTCGATCCAGCGGATCACGCGGTCGGCGGTCAGCACCGCGAGGCGGCCACGATTCGGCTCCCACGCCACGCAACGGGGCTCTGAAGATTCGAAGGCGACCTGGCGGGTCTCGTCGCCGCGGCACAACCAGCGGAGCAACCGCCACTCGAAGCCGCGGCGGGAGGTGTCGAGCGACGCCAGCAGGCGTTGGGCATGACTGAAATCGCCTTGCTGCCGCATGGCCAGTGCATGGGCGAGGGTGGCGAAATAGGCGTTGTCCCTGGCCTGATCCTCGGCGGCCCGGGCTTCGCCGGCGCGGAACTCCGCGAGGCGTCGGGCACTTTCCGCCGCCCGCCATTGCCAGAACACGCCGCTGACACCCAACCCGACCGTGACCAGCATCAGTGCCGCGAGCAGCGCCACCAACGGACGCCGGCGGCTCCAGCGCCAGAGGCGTTCCGGGCCGGACACCGGCCGGGCGAGGATGGGTTGGCCCTGGAGCAGGCGCTCGAATTCCTCGGCCACCTCCAGGCCGGAGGCGGAGCGGCG
>CAZDYB010000583.1:0-3310 GCA_964509045.1 uncultured Akkermansia sp. | reverse complement strand
TGATGGGTCTGGAGATCGTGAAACTGGATCGCGACGGCCGGATGATCCCCGACAACGACCGCGCCGAGCAGGTCATGTACGATTCCCTGCGGCGCGGTCTCAACTTCAAGGTGACCATGGGAAACATCCTCACCCTCACCCCGGCCCTGGTGCTCACCCGGGCCGAACTCGACCAGGCCATCGACATCCTCGACACCTGCCTGTCCCTGCCCCGCCGCTGAACCTTCCCTTTCAACACCCAACTCCGAAACACGATCATGTCCTCGTTCACCGTCAATCAACGCACCTATCAACTCCCCGACCGTCCCATCGCCGTCCTCTGTCTCGATGGCAGTGCCGACGATTACTTCGATGCCGCACTGGCCCGGGGCCGGATGCCGAACCTGCAACGGATCGTCCTCGCCGGATTCCGCGGCTTCGCCCGGGGCGCCATGCCCAGCTTCACCAACGTCAACAACACTTCCATCGTCACCGGTGTCCCCCCCGCCATCCACGGTGTCGGCGGCAACTTCTTCTTCGACACCACCACCGGCGAGGAAGTGATGATGAACAGCGCCCGGTTCGTGCGTGTCCCCACCCTGTTCCCCGCCGCCCAACGCGCCGGTCGCAAGGTCGCCGTCATCACCGCCAAGGAAAAACTCCGCGACATCTTTGCCTCCGGCCTCATCGAACTCGGCGGCATCGCGTTCTCCTCCGAGAAAGCCGGCCAGGCCGCCCTGGCTTCCCATGGCATCGGCGATGTCGAAGCCGTCGCCGGTCCCACCCCGGAGATCTATTCCGGCGAGGCCTCCGTCTATGTCCTCCGCGCCGGAGCCGAACTCCTCGCCCGTGGCCGTGCCGATTTCCTCTATCTGAGCACGACCGATTACATGCAGCACACCTACGGGCCCACCGCACCCGAGGCGCTCGACTTCTACGAGGCGCTGGATGTCCAGATCGGGCGTCTCCTGGATCTCGGCGCCATCATCGGCATCACCGCCGATCACGGCATGAACTCCAAACAACGCGCCGACGGTTCCCCCAACGTCGTCTGGCTCGAATCAGAACTCCTCAACCGGTTCGGCTCCGGCTTCCGCGTCATCCTGCCCATCACCGATCCCTATGTCGTCCACCACGGCGCCCTCGGCTCCTTTGCCCAGGTCCACCTGCCCCTCCAGGCTTCGGGACTTCCCCCGCTCGAACAGATCCTGCAATGGGTCCGCACCCTGCCCGGCGTCACGGAAGCCCTCGATCGCGAGACCGCAGCCCGTCTCATGCAACTTCCCGCCGACCGCATGGGCGATTTCGTCGTGTGTTCCGGTCGTGATACCGTCCTGGGACGCACGCCTGAGTATCACAATCTCAAGGTTCTCCATGGCGGCCTCCGTTCCCACGGCGGTCGATACGAGGAGATCGTTCCCTTTTTCTTCAGTCATCCGTTGAACCCGACCTATACCGCGCTTGCCGCTGGCGACCCGCGCAATTTCGACATCTTCGACTTCACCATCAACGGCACGGTCACTCGCTGACGGTGATCGATCTGCGGTCCTGTTTGCCCAACAGCGACCGCAGCTTTCCCCAGTCAGGCCTGCCATCCGGCAGCATCAGGCCCTGCGCGCCTCCGCTTCCACCCGGAGGCGCGGCAGGCCTGTCCCGCGCTTCCAGACGTCGCTCAATCTCTTCCCGCGCCTTCGCCAGTTCAGCCCGGGGCGCCACGAAATCATAGAGCCAGTTGGTCGACGCCGGATCCCGTCGCAGACCACGGGCCGCCACGAAACGGACCGGGCCATAGTCGTCGGTCAGCAATGAACCCAACACCGGCGCGACCCAGTCCCCACCGCCCACCGCCAGAGCCGGTTCCCATCCCAGATGCCACGCCGCAATCACGCGTTGGGCAGCGTGTCCGCGCAACGCCCAGTCGGCCACCGCAGGAATCTCCGCTGCCGATTCCGGGAAGGTCGCTCCGGGCTGTTTCCACCAACGCACCAACCAATCCTGGGTCCATTGCAGCGACCGATCCAGGTGACACAGGTTGCAGGCGTTGGGTGGTCCACCGGATTCCAATGTCTTCACCCGCGGCACCGAGATCTGGTGGTTCCTGATCCCCTTGAACAACGCATAGGATGTGTGGGGCATGTGACAGTTCATGCAGTCGCTGCCCGCGGAGCCCACCGCATGCCGCGTATGTTCGCTGACCCTGGCGTTGTACCGGCCCTCCTTGTGGCACTCCACACAGGCGCCCGATCCCGGCCGGTCCCGTCGCAATTGGTCGTCCGGATCACTGTCATGCATCGAATGACACGTCAGGCACGACATGCCGCCCTTCTCGAAACATCCCGTCTCGCGCATCGCCGAATACTCCCGTCCACCCGCCAGCATCTGACCGTCCGGCCACCATCGGTTCCTGAAGAAGTCCGGGTTCCGCGCCAGGTCCGCCCAGGCGGATGCCGGGGAACCGGTGCGCGGATACTTCGGATAATATCGCGTCTTCTCCAGGTCTTCCCCTGGCCGATACAGGTTCCCCTTCTGCGCAAACTCCATCCCGTATTCGTCGTGATGCAGGAAGACCCCGTGACATTGACCACACACCTCGCTCGATTTCTTCCCCGTCAATGCCGCCGGTTGAACGATGGGATCAACAGGCACCTTGTCACCCGGCTTCAGCGAGCGGCGCAGGGCGACATGTTCCCCCGCCGGGCCGTGGCAGGATTCACAGGAGATCCCCAGTTCCACCACCTGCGTCCGCAATGCCCCCGTCGCGGGGTCCAATCCCGGGTTGCCTCCCGTGCTGTGGCACAGGATGCAATGGTGATTCCACTGGGTGACGAATCGTTCGGGGTCGTCCGGTCCATGCAGGAAGGCCGCCTCGCGTGGCGCCCATCGGCCCGTTTCCTTCAGGTAGACCACCGGCAATGTCTGCAACACTCCCGCATGCCGCGGACTCGGCACCCAGTAGGTCTGATAGTGATGCGACCCGGTCGCCATGATCACCGGCAACTTCACCCGGGGAAGGTTGGCGGGCGGCGCCTTCTTCAATCCCTGCACCCAATACATCAACTGGTCCGGATCAGGTCCCTCGGAGAAATAGGTGTTCCCTTCCTTCGTCAACTTGTACCGGTATCCACCCGACTCCACCTCCGCACCGTCAAAATCTCCCAGCACCGCTCCCGGCTCCATCCGCTGGGTCATGGTCCGATGATACGTCGCATGCCAGCTCTGATGCTCCTCCCGATGACACTCCCGACACGAGTCCGAACCGACATAGCCAGCCGGAGCTGAAGCAGCGGCGGCAACCTCGAACCCTTTCCGGGCGAGGAATGCCGGCAGGGAA
>CAZDYB010000582.1:0-3323 GCA_964509045.1 uncultured Akkermansia sp. | reverse complement strand
ACGGCTGATTCCGCGTCCCGGTGCGCCGGTGGAAACCCCGCCGCCGGAGATCACGGTCGAGCAGGCCCTGGACCATGCCCGGGACCATGTGTTCGAGCGGGCCAGCGTGGTCTCCCGGCACGCCCTGCTCCGCGAGGCGCTCTCCTACGGACGGGGATTCCTGACCCTCGACCCGCTCCAGGCGGCACTGGCCAGCCGGCCGGACTTCATCGAGGAGGGGGAGCGACTGACGACCCGGGAGATGTTGCAGCGAGAGCGGGAACTGATCCGGCGGGTCAATGCCGAGCTGGGGCGTCACGCGCCGGTCGGCGAGGAGAAGTTCAGCAAAATGGGGCTGGATGCCGCTCAGGCCCGGGCGGCCCGGGCGTTGTTGCGGTCGTCCGATGGCATCCAGGTCCTGCGGGGAAGTGCCGGAGCCGGCAAGAGCCGGGTGCTCCGGGCGGTCGAAGCGGGGGTCCGAGCCCGGGGTCTTCCCACGCTGCTTCTGGCACCCACCCAGGCCGCCTGCGAGGCGTTGCGGCAGTCGGGCGGGGGACGGGTGATGACGATCCAGTCGTTCCTCGGGGATTCGGGGCATCGCACCGGAATCGGGGGCGGGATGCTCCTGGTGGACGAGGCGGGGCTGCTGTCGGTGGGCGAGATGTCGTCCCTGGTGCAGCTCGCCGCCGGGAACGGCTGTCGGGTGCTGCTGTGCGGCGACACCCGGCAGCATTCAGGCGTCGGGGCCGGGGACGCCCTTCGGTTGATTGAGGAACGGAGTGCGGTCCCCGTGGTGGACCTCGGGGTGAACCGGCGGCAGGCAGGCCACGGCTACCGACTGGCGATGGATTCGCTGGCGGCAGGTCGCCTGGAGGAGGGGTTCGACCGGTTGGCGTCGATGGGTGCTGTGGTGGAGACCGACGAGGAAGACCGGCACGGGGCGCTGGTGGCGGAGTACCTGGAATCGCGCCGACGGTCGAAGTCCGCCCTCATCGTGAGTCCGACCTGGCAGGAGATCCGGGAGGTTACCGATGAGGTGCGCGAGGCGATGAAGCGCACGGGCGAACTGGGATCGGAGGACACCGTGCTGACGGTCCACGAGTCCCTGAACTGGACCCGGGCCCAACGGTGCGACTTCCGCAACTATCGCCCGGGTCAGTTCCTCCGATTCCATCGGGACACCGCCGGGCATCGGCGGGGTGAGACCGTGGAGGTCGCTGCGGTCGGGAAGGACGCCGTGACGGTCCGGCGTCCCGACGGGACGGCGGTGGAAATCCGCCGCAAACAGGCGGGATGTTTCGACGTGATGGAGGCGCGTCCGCTGCCGGTGGCCGTTGGGGAGGTGCTCCTGATCCGGGCGAACCGGAAGGATGCCGGATTGGTCAACGGGCAGAGCGTCACCGTGCGGGACATCCGGCCGGACGGGAGCGTCGGTTTGGCCGACGGACGCTCGATCCCGGCCGACTTTCGGGTGTTCACCCATGGCTACTGCGTGACCAGCGTCGCGGCCCAGGGCCGGACGGTGGACCACGTGTACGTGGCGGTGGGCAGCGGGTCGATGGCCGCGGTGAACCGCAATCAGTTCTACGTGAGCACCTCGCGGGGACGGCAGAAGGTGAAGGTGTTCACCGACGATGTGGAGGCGCTCCGCGGGATGGTGCGTCGCGACGGCGCCCGCGTGGCGGCGGTGGAATTGACGGCGGGACGCCCCATTGCCCGACAGACCCCGGCCCAACGGGCGCCAGGCAGGACCGCAGCCCCGGGAATCTGACCATGCTCAGGACATCGAATGGAGGCATGGAGCGCCGGGACCCGGGGGTGCCGCCCGAGGCGGTGCATCCGGGGATCGAGGAAGCGTTCGCCCTCGGCGAACGTCCGCCGGGCATCCTGTTCTATCAGCAGAAACAGGTGTTCTACCTCCCCTATCACCTCCTCCAGTCCATGGCCTACACCCCTGAGCGGCTCGCCCTCGAGTTCGGCGGGGAATCCGTGGTGATCGTCGGACGCGGGCTGCATCCGTTGCTGTTCCATCTCGCCCGCCAGGCCGTGGTTCGGGTCGTGGAGCAGGGCGAGATGGCGATCAGCGGGGCGACGCACGTCGCCTCGATCCGCCGGGTTCCCCGTGTCCCCGCGGGCGGGGAACCCGGCGCCCCGGAGTGAGTCCCCGGGGCGGCCGGCATCCGCGGTCAGGCGGCCACGGTCAACGTCTCGTCCGATGTGTCGGGCGCGGCGTGGTCGGCGGGAGTGAGCTTCCCGCGCAGGTAGTCGGCGGCCCGCTGGGCGGCGGAGGCGGCGCGGACGAGGATCTGGGGATCCTTGCGGAACACGTCGGCTGGAGGTCGTCGAGTTCCGGGGTCCGGATCCCGCACAGCGCCCCGAGGAAGGCGGCGCCGAACTCGGCGACCAGTTCCTCGAACGAGTAGCGTTCCAGCGGGTTGCCCTCCTCGTGCGAGAACCGGTCGAGGCGTCGAGGGTGCCCGGTGGCGTGCACCAGTTCATGGAACAGGGCTGCGAAGTAGGAGTCGGCATCCCGGAACTGGGAGAGGTGGGGCATCAGGACGCGATCGTGTGCGGGGTCGTAGGCGGGCTGATGGGCTGGATCTCCGGTTTGTCGGGGATCACCTCGAGGAGCAGGTCGGCCAGTTCCAGGCGCCGGTTCGGATGGTGGACCACGTCCTCCTCGGGACGCCCGATCCCCTCGACCTGGTCGAGGTTGAACACGTGGCTGGTGAACGGCACGCACCGAGGGAGCGGTCGGCCGTTGGCCTTGGCTTCCCGGAGTTCCTCGGGCGTCCGCCACTTCCAGAAGACGACGGGTGTCGCCTTCTCGCCTTTTCGGACGTGGCCCCCAAGTCGGAGCGCCTCGCGGAAGGTCAACCAATAGCGGGAGGTGTGGTCGGTGGTACCGAGCATCAGGATGTTGATCCCCCGGTACTCGCGCCCGGTGGCGAGGCTTGCGGGAAGTCCCCGCTGCCATGTCTGGCGCCAGGGCGCCACTCCGGCGTCGAGTCGGGCGATGATGCGGTCGGTGATGGTCTGGATGATGTTCATGGGGTCTCCTTGGTTTGAGCCCCCGCCCCTTCCCAGAACGGCCTTCCGGGACGGCGGGGGGTGTTTTCACCCCGAGCTGAAACACCCCGCCGGTCCGGAAGCCGGCCACTGCCAGCCCGTCCGACGGGCTAACCTCGACGGATCGGAATGCCGCGGAGACCGGGCAGGAGAAGCGGGAGGCCTCCGGAAAAAGCGGGGCAAGTGACAGACCCCGGCTGGCACGGACCCGCCCGGAGGACACCTGCGCTGCCCGGCGGAGCGTGGGCGACGGCACCTCCGTTCCCCCCCGGGGC
>CAZDYB010000581.1:0-3334 GCA_964509045.1 uncultured Akkermansia sp. | reverse complement strand
CAACCCCATCCCCCAGGGAATACGCAAGGTTCCCCTGGATCACGTCGGTCCCAGCCCCCTCCAACCCCGTCGTGACTTCACCGAGGAAGCCCTCCGGGAACTGGCCGATTCCATCCGGGAACAGGGCATCATCCAACCCCTGGTCGTCCGGCCGGTCGGCAACAGGCTGGAATTGATCGCCGGCGAACGTCGCTGGCGCGCCGCCCGTCTCGCCGGACTCACCGAAGTCCCCGTCATCGAACGGGCCGCCACCGACCGCGAAGTCCTCGAACTCGCCCTCATCGAGAATCTCCAGCGCGAGAACCTCAACCCCCTCGAGGAAGCCCAGGGCTACGCCCAGCTCCAGGCCCAGTTCAGCCTCACCCAGGAACAGGTCGCCCAAAAGGTCGGACGCAGCCGCGTCGCCGTCACCAACGCCCTCCGCATCCTCAAGCTCGCCCCCGAACTCCACGAAGCCCTCCGCTCCGGTCAACTCTCCACCGGCCACGCCAAGGTCCTCCTCGGTCTCCCCACTCCCTCCCTCCAGATCTCCGCCGCCGACCAGATCCGTTCCCGCGGCCTCTCCGTCCGCCAGACCGAGGAACTGGTCGCCCAACTGCTCGCACCCCAACCCCAGAAGGTTTCCTCCGCCGTCCCCGTCCCTTCCACCCGGGATCCCCACGTCCTCGATGTCGAGAACCGCCTGCGCGACCGCCTCGCCACCCGCGTCGGGCTCCGTTACCGCGCCGGTCGCGGTTCCATCGAGATCCGGTTCGGTTCCGACGACGAACTGAACCGCCTGCTCGACCTCCTCGGCATCCAGCCGGATTGATCCCCCTCCCTTTCCCTTCCCGTTCCATCCCGCATCCCTGTATCTGCGCATGCTCAACTCCCAGGAATTCCGTGATGCCGCCGCCAGCCGCCTCGAAGCCGCCGCCGGCAAGGTCCCCCAACTCAGTGCCTTCATCGGCCTCGACGGTTTCGTCGACGAAATCCTCCACGTCGTCGACAAACGCTACGACGCCGACCGGTTCGATCGCATCCCGACGATCCGCGCGTATGCCGACCGGTTGGCCGCCGCCGCCGGCCACTCGACCAACGTCGAACTGGTCAATGTCATGACCAAGCTCGGCGGCAATGGCCCCATCATGGCCAATGCCCTCGCCAGCTTCGGGCTCCGGGTCAGCTACCTCGGCTCGCTCGGTCATCCCGCCCTCCATCCCGTCTTCGAACCCTTCAGCCATCGCGCCGAAGTCGCTTCCATCTCCGCTCCCGGGCTCACCGACGCCCTCGAGTTCGAAGATGGAAAATTGATAATCGGCAAGCACTACACCCTGCGCGACGTCACCTGGAACAACATCTGCACCCGCTACGGCAAGGACCGCTTCGCCCTCAAGTTCGCCAGCGCCGACCTCGTCGGGTTCGTCAACTGGACCATGCTGCCCTTCATGTCCGACATCTGGGCCGCCATCCAGTCCGAACTCATGCCCGGCCTTCTCGGCGAACGCCGCCGCATCTTCTTCGACCTCGCCGATCCCGAGAAACGGCTCCCCGGTGACATCGAACGGGCCCTCGAACTCATCGTTCGATTCCAGTCCAAGTTCGATGTCCTCCTCGGCCTCAACGAAAAGGAGGCCTATGAGATCGCCCGCGTCCTCGGCCTCGACCCGAGCCGTCGCGACGTCGATGGCCTCACCCAGCTCGGCATCGAGATCCAGAAGCGGGTCCCCGTCGATACCCTCGTCATCCATCCCGTCACCTACGCCCTCGCCATCTCCAACGGGGAGGCCTCCGTCGTCCAGGGTCCCACCTGTCGCAAACCCCGCATCACCACCGGTGCCGGTGACCACTTCAACTCCGGTTTCTGCCTCGGCAAACTCCTCGGACTTTCCAACGCCGACTCCGTCCTCTGCGGCGTCGCCACCAGCGGTCATTATGTCCGCACCGCCGAAAGCCCCCGCGTCACCGACCTCACCCGCCTCATGCGCGAGTGGCCCCAGGAATAACACCTCCCCAGCATGGTCCTCCCCGTCGTCCGCTACGGCCATCCCGTCCTCCGCCAGAAAGGAGCACGGATCTCTTCCGTCACCCCCGAAATCAACGGGCTCATCGCCGACATGCTCGAGACCATGAAGGCCTCCCACGGCGTCGGCCTCGCCGCCCAACAGGTCGCCCACGCCCTCCAACTCGCTGTCATCGATGTCCGCGGCGTCACCGACCGACCCTCCCAACTCTGGATCGATGGCCACCCCGCCAGCGTCGATGCCTTCATGCCCCTCGTCCTGATCAATCCCCAGGTCACCCCCGCCGGCAAACCCGTGCGCGGTCCCGAAGGTTGCCTCTCCTTCCCAGAGATCTACGGCGAGATCGAACGCCCCGCCGAAGTCGAAGTCGTCGCCCTCAACGAACGAGGCGATTCCTTCCACTTCAAGACCGGCGGCCTCCTCGCCCGCGCCGTCCAACACGAGGTCGATCATCTCAATGGCATCCTCTTCATCGACCGCATGGACAGCGCCACCCGGGCCGATGTGAAACCCGACGTCGACGACCTCCTCCTCGCCACCAAGGCCGCCTTGGCCAAAGCCGCTGCCAAAGCCCGCTGAGGGCCCACGGGATTCAGCCCATAGCCCAGGGTGCCGGCCCTCCCGACCCAACGGGCCGTAAGATCACAGCCCGGGGCTGGATTCCGGGTCCCCGTTGGGGACGCAGGCCGGATCGAGTACGAGCCGAATTCGAACTCCAGACCCCGCCATCGGACATCGTACTCGTACTCGTACTCGAAAATGCAGGGACAGGGATTGAATGGAGTCTCGTGACCTTGCCGGCGACGCGCGGGAAAGGATGCATCGTGCCGGACTGGCCGGCCCAACGGGCCGGAAGATCACAGCCCGGGGCTGTGGGAGTTCGACGACCGATGTCCCGGGTCAGGTATCCCGAGCGGGCCGCGCCCTGAAGGGGCGCCAGGGATTTGATTCGCGAGCCGGAGACGTGGGAGATGGTACCGCTCTGGTGCCCCTTCAGGGCACGGATCCGGGGCGGGCCACCCCTGGGCATCAGTCGCCCGACTCCCTCGGCACTGGGCTGGATTCCAGGTCCCCGTTGGGGACGCAGGCCGGATCGAGTACGAGCCGAATTCGAACTCCAGACCCCGCCATCGGACATCGTACTCGTACTCGTACTCGAAAATGCAGGGACAGGGATTGAATGGAGTCTCGTGACCTCGCCGGCGACGCGCGGGAAAGGATGTATCGAGCCGGACTGGCCGGCCCAACGGGCCGGAAGATCCCAACTCGGGGCTGTGGGAGTTCGACGACCGATGTCCCGGGTCAGGTATCCCGAGCGGGCCGCGCCCTGA
>CAZDYB010000580.1:2071-3337 GCA_964509045.1 uncultured Akkermansia sp. | reverse complement strand
TGCCGTGGATCCATGAAGACCAAGCCGGCGGCTTTGATCGGGTTCACGTTTCGCTCCTGTCCCAAAAGGAGAGGAATTGCACCTCAGTCATCTTCCTCGTTGAGAACGGACGGGTATCACGGAGCATTTTCTCGCCAGACTGATGTACGGCAAGACCGGTCGTGTCGGCTGGATCTTCTTCAGCAATGCCTTCGTCGTCCGCTCTGGTCATCCCTACCCGGGGTGCGCTTCGCGATCCCGGGCTGATTGCCCTTACCCCCACGCGCCAAAAGCGCCGAGAATTCCACCCTGCATCAGCACCCCGGCTCGGGTGGGTTGAATCCGGCCCCCCATCGGTTTCTCAACTTCGGGGACAGGCTCCATACGCTTCACCAACCCCTCGCTGCCAATAGCCTGCCTCCGGGCAGCATCGGACGAAATTACGGGCGAAGCTTGGCGGGTGGGGTGTTTGGACGACGTCCGATGGGCGGCTTGGCAATCCATCGTTTTCCCTCCGGCGATTCCCGGAACTCCTGGTAGCGGGGTTGTGCGAGCACAAGGTCCCGGACATCCACCGCCACGAAATCCACCGCCCGATCCAGGTCCCTCGCCACCATCCCGAATTCCTTTGCGGCCAATCCAATGCCCAGCAGCGCATCATAACCCGACACCAGATCCAGTTCCGCCAGCAACGCTTCCTCGGCCAGTTGTCGTCCCTTGACCCGATCCCCTGCCAAACCCAACTGCAAACCCCGTAACGAACGCAGGTGAGGATCGCCCCCGACAAACATCTCGATCCGTTCCAACGCCTCGGCCGATCGCGCGTGTTCGCGTCGCTGGGCCAGTCTGTCGAACGAAACCAGGTCCAACCCAGGATGCCCCGCATACAACCGCTCCCAGAGTCTGGTGCCCTCGCCCACTTCAGCAGGATCCACCGACATCCCTGCGATCAAGCGCGTCAGCAACAGGTCGCGGTCCTCCTGCAAGGCCACGGGCATCTGACGATACAGGCTTAGAAACTCCGCCAACTGCCGTTGCTGAACCAATCGCCCCGCCTGGGCCACCATCGATGCGTTCCGCACCCACTCGGCATCCGCCCCCTTCAATCGGGCGGCCAATCCGGGGTTGCCGACGCCTTCACTTGCGAGGAACTCGCGTCGGATCGTCTCGCTGAACCAATCGCCGGCCGCCATCGAATAGACGTCGGGGATCCGTACCTGGCCGTCCGTCTGCTGTTCCAGTATGTAGCGATGGTAATTGACCCCGCCGTCGGAGGAGAGACATCGG
>CAZDYB010000580.1:0-2061 GCA_964509045.1 uncultured Akkermansia sp. | reverse complement strand
CCCCGGGGCAAACCGGTCGATGAACGCCTGCTTCGCCTCGGCATCCGACGGCACCCTGGCGATGGCCCGTTCGGTCAGGACCCTGAAATCGACACGGGAAACCAACGGACTGACATCCCCCCGCCGCAACTGGGGTTCCCAGTCGCGACCGAACCGTGCCGCGACTGAATACTCCACCGGAGAGGTGCCTGTCAGGGGACGGGTCTCACCCCAGGCCAACCACCACGGGAGGATCAGACCCCACCATTTCAAGACCCCTGCGCGTCGGATTCCGGTTGGGTTCATTCGATGGGTCGCCAGGTATATGGATAGCGGTAGAACCTGCCCGAATTGGCCTCGATCGACGCGATGACAATCAGCACCACGTGGGCGATGCCCAGCACCACCAGGGCGGCCATGGCCAGGAACATTCCGATCCCACAGGTGAGGAACCCAATGACCATGCCTGCCAGCAGCACCCCCAATTCATAGAGGAACATCGTTATTGCGAAGTTGATCGCCTCCTTTCCGTGGGCATCCACCGACCGGAAGCGATCCTTCTGCAACACCCAGACCAGGATGGGCCCCAGCCAGAATCCAACCCCGGTGATCAGTCCTGACAGGGCGGACAGATGGCACAGCATGTTCCAGGTCCGGGCGTCAGGCTGTTCCGGGCCCGCGGAAGGATCGGGACCGGACGATGGAGGCAGACTGGATTCGTCAGGATTCATACGGGTCGATCATGGGAAGTTGCCTAGGTGCGACAATCGGAAGTTCGGGGTCATGGTTCCAATAGATAGGCGACCGCAGACCTGGACATTTCAGGGATTCCGGTCACGGGACTCCAGCGCAAGGCTTCCGGGCGCCCCCCTTCAACCCGGGCATATTCCCGGGCTGCGAGCGCTTCCCTTTCATTCCGGCCGAACACCAGCGCCGCACCCGGCGCCGCCAACGCCAGAAGCCCGTCGACATCCCCGTACTTCGCTGCGCCCGGCGCAAAGTCGGGATGACGCAGATCACGGAGGGAGCCAAACCGGAATGCGCCCAACCCCAACACTGCGCGACCGACTGCCCCCCGTGCCTGGGCCCGGGCTGCGGTCGCCACCGGTGCTGTTCCATCCAACGCCACCAGATCGATGCGACTGGATCGGCGTTCGTGATCGCGGACATACCGGATCACGGCCAACACATCCTGCACCCGCTCGGCGAAGACGGTCGGGTTATATCCGAAGGTATAAGCCCAAGCCTCGCGCGGGTTCTTGACCTTGGGAGTCTCGCGGAGCGGTTGCCCGGCTTGAAGGAACTCGCCCTGATGCAACAGGTCGACCCCCACGACCGTATGCCCGGCCTCCACCAACTGTCGTACTGCGGGCACCACGGAACCATCCGCACCGTACAGGCCGTCCTTGCCCTGTTCAGTCAGCCAGATCGTGGTGCGTCCGTTCCACTGCTTTGGATACAGGTAAACCGCGGGGAGTTGTTGCCTGCGTCGGGCGCCCTTCATCCAACCCTTCATCTCGATCCAGTCACCCCGGTCTTCCTTCCCCGTCATCTCCCATTCCACGGATCCGATCCCGCTGATGTCGCCGTCGAGGATCACGTCCCAGGCCCGACCATAAGTGGTGACGAAACCTGCTGAGGTCGCCGATTCCTCCGCCAACCGTCTCTGGTCGTCGTCATGCCATTGCCGGAGCAACGTCCGTTCAAATTCCGGATCGGCCGCCTTGGGTGCGGGATGCGCCGCGTCCCAAACCGTCAACTCTTCGCGTCGCAACCGTTGGTAATCCTTCTCGAGCACCGGCTCGGTCTGGCCAAGCTTGAAGTGCCGGTTGAGCCAACCGTAAAAGGCCGAGCGCGACACCGCATTGTAGTTGTGCGGGAAATGTTCCCCCCGCTTCAGCATCACCTGATCCGGCGCTCCCAACAGCGTGTACAACCGTTTCAACTCGGGAAATCCCTTGGTCGACATTTCCCGGGTCCAGTCATTGGCGGTGGTCATGCCCTGGGGCTTGGGAGCAAACAAACCGGCGAACTCAACGTTTCCGGTCCCCACCCGCAACAGGCTCGCGTTCTCGCACGTGC
>CAZDYB010000579.1:0-3348 GCA_964509045.1 uncultured Akkermansia sp. | reverse complement strand
AGATCTGCGAAATCCCCGAAATCTGCGGCTCAACAACTCCTCCCTCCCCAAAATCCGCGAAATCTGCGGCTCAACAACCCTTCCCCCCAAAAAATCCCCGAAATCTGCGGCTCAAAAACCCTTCCCTCCCAAAAATCCCCGAAATCTGCGGCTCAACAACCCTTCCCCAACCGGTCCGCCCACCGGTCCGCCACCGTCGCCATCTCCAATCCCGGTTCCAACCGCTCCCATTCCAGATCCATCTGCCCCCGGAACCACGTTCCCTGACGCTTCGCATACTGCCGCGTCCTGACCTTCACCAACTCCACCGTCGCCCGATACCCCCGCTCCCCGTTCAGGTGCTCCATCACCTGCCGATATCCGATCGCCTGCGAAGCCGTCCGATTCCTCCCCAACCCCAGTTCCATCAATCGCCGGGTCTCGTCGATCAACCCCGCTGCAAACATCCGATCCACCCGCGTCTCCAGTCGGCACACCAGTTCTTCCCGATTCCGCTCCAGGCCAATGCTTCGCCCGACCAATGCCGGCGCCCGCTCACTCCACACCGCGCGCTGCTGCGAAAACGGTTTTCCCGTCAAACGGATCACCTCCACCGCCCGCACCACCCGACGCCGGTTGTCCACATCGATCTCATCAAACGTCGCCCAGTCCTTCCTTGCCAATTCATCCAGCAACGCCGGCAACGGCATCGCTTCCAACTCGGCCCGCAACACCGGATCCGGCGCCGGCGCCGTTCCCAACCCGTTCAACCACGCGTTGAAATACAGACCTGTCCCCCCACAGAAGATCGCCACCCGATCCCGCTCCCGGATCTCCCGCGCCACCTCCGTCGCCAGTCCCACAAAACGCGCGGCATCGAATCCCTCCGACACCTCCGCCACATCCAACAGATGATGCCGCACCCGCGCCCGCATCGCCGCATCCGGCTTCGCCGTCCCGATATCCATGCCCCGATAGACCTGCATGGAATCGACCGTCACCACCTCACCCCCGATCCGCTCTGCCAGCAGGATCGCCAACTCCGATTTCCCGGTGCCCGTCGCCCCGGCAATGATCACGGGTTCCCTGCTCATGACTTCCCGCCGACCGATCCGGTCCCGGTCCCTGCACCTGCCGATTCCACCCCTTCCGACGGCTTCGAATAAAAGCTCAGCAACATCAGGATCCCCACCCCGACGCAGATCGCCATGTCGGCGACATTGAACGCCGGGAATCCCAGCACCTCCGCCGAACCCCGCGGTTGGACGTGGAAATACAGGAAGTCCACGACATGCCGGCGTCCGGGAAGCAACCGATCCAACAGGTTCCCCACCGTCCCACCGAACAACAGGCCCAACGCAACCTGGCCTGGCATCCGATGCGCCTCGAAATGATGTCGCCAGTACCACAACGCGGCCACCGCGCCCAGGGCCACCACCGCGAGGGCATGGTTCCGTCCATGGAACAGGCTCCACGCCGATCCCGTGTTGCCCCAGTGCACGATGTGCAGGAACCCCGGCAACGCCGCCCAGTGATCGTTCAACCGCAGGCTCATCACGATCACCAGCTTGGTCAGTTGATCCAACAGGAAGATCACCCCACCGACCGCCATGATCCGCGTCTCCCCACGACACCCCATCCACCAACCGTATATCCGCATCAATGCCCCTTCCTTCATCGCGCCGTCTCCACCAACCGCAGGATCGCCTCCGACGGTACCGTCATCTTCACCACCATCTGGCTCGCCGCCGAATCCGTGCCCGCATCCGCCACGATCGTCCGCGTCCGCGCCACCATCCCCACCACCGCCCCCTTCCGGTTCAACACCGGTCCACCACTCGATCCCACCGCGAAATCCGCCGTCACATACATCCATTCCACCGGATCCGTTCCCGGTCTCACCGACCGCTGTGCGTACCGTGAAATGTGCCCCTGGGTGAACGTGAAGAGTTCCCCGTTCGGATGCGCGATCACCGAGATGGGGCGCCCCACCGGCTCCGCCGTCGCCAGCGGCAATCGCGGCAGGTCCAACGCATCGATCCGGAAGATCGCCACATCCCGTTCCCGATCCGCCGCCAACACTTCCCGCACCGGAAAACAACGGCCATCCGAAGTCATCACCCCGATCGCCACGACATTGGTGTTCCGTTCATCCGCAAACACATGATGATTGGAAACCACCTCCCCACGTCGCCCCACCACCCAACCCGTCGCCGTCCCACCCGTGTGCCAGTGCGGACAGCGGTTGCACTTGAAGACCGACCCGATCGCCACCACCGATTCACACGCCTTCGCGTAAATGGCTTCCGGCTTCAGGTCGAAACGCGGTACCCGCAACAACTCCACCCGCGTCTTCGTCCGCTCCCGCAATTGTCCCCGCAACTCGTCCAGGGACGGTGTTCCACCCGAGTTGTGTTTCTCCCCCAGCGCATCCGCAAAGTCCTTCCACAACTCCGCATCGTTCCATGACTCCGGTCCGGCCGCCCGCACCACCCCGATCCCGCACATCACGGTCAGTGCCCATACGCCAACCCAGCCCATTCTCATCATCATGGATCTCCTTTCACACGCTCGCTCCGCCTCCAACTCCTGCCGCCTGGACCACCCGGTTCACCGCGGTCGCAGGAACCAGTGGATGTACCCACAGTGATCGCAGATCAGGCAATGCCCCTCCGAATCCGACCAATGCGGGTTCATCTCGGCCAGCATCGCCGTGTCCAGGTGGGTCTTCCGTTTGTGGAACGATTCCTGGCCGCACACCAGGCATCGCAGGGTCCGGCCATCCAATTCCACATTCACCGGTTGGGTCTTCAGCATCGACATACGCGTGGGTCTTTCTCCGCTTCGCAACCTCCGATCCCATGGCCGTCATCGGCGCGACAGGATCTCAGCCACGGTTCTTCCTAGGATCGTGCCCTCACCCAACCACGACACCCCCCCTCTGGAAAGGCCGTTTTACGGGTCAGGATTCCCGCCCTCCACGCAGGCATCCAGCACTGCTCCGCGTTCTCGGGAGGCTCACTTCCAACCCCCCAACCAATCACCACCACTTCGTCGCGCAATGTCATGCGTGAGCAGGGTCAATGGGGTCGCGTCTAAATATTCTACATTTGGACTTGTCCCTCGCATCCGCAACCTGCGGGCATTGCCCCAATTCCAGGCGCATCGCGCGGTTGGGCGCGATCGACTGAACTGTCAAAACTGTTTGGATACGACCCCCTCTTCGCACTCTCCCGGAGCGGTGAGTTCCACTCGCCGTCCTGTTCCCCTGCGAAGTCGGGGTAGGAATCGCATCCCCCTTCCCGTCTTCGCCGCAACCGCGTTGCAGTTGAACACAACGAACACCGTTCCCCAGGGTAGGCCCTCGTT
>CAZDYB010000578.1:0-3354 GCA_964509045.1 uncultured Akkermansia sp. | reverse complement strand
AGCCTGTCCCCAGCCGTTGAGCCTGTCCCCAGCCATCGAGCCTGTCCCCAGCCATCGAGCCTGTCCCCAGCCATCGAGCCTGTCCCCAGCCGTTGAGCCTGTCCCCAGCCGTTGAGCCTGTCCCCAGCCATCGAGCCTGTCCCCAGCCATCGAGCCTGTCCCCAGCCATCGAGCCTGTCCCCAGCCGTTGAGCCTGTCCCCAGCCGTTGAGCCTGTCCCCAGCCATCGAGCCTGTCCCCAGCCATTGAGCCTGTCCCCAGCCATTGAGCCTGTCCGTGGTGGGGCATTCGGCGTGGGGAGGAGTCGAACTTGCCGCGGGAGGGCATCCCGCACACGGTTGACCGCATGCGTTTCTCCGGTGGTTGGATGGCTGCGGTGATTCTGGGGTCGGTGGGAATGGGTCCGGTGATGCCGGATGAGGGGATGTGGTTGTATACGCATCCGCCGCGGGAACAGGTAAAGGCGAAGTATGGATTTGATCTGACGCCGGAATGGCTGGATCACCTGATGCGTTCGTCGGTGCGGTTCAATTCGGGGGGGTCGGGCTCCTTTGTTTCTGAGGATGGATTGGTGATCTCGAACCATCATGTGGGAGCGGACGCCTTGCAGAAGCTGTCGACGGAGGCGATGAACATCCTGCGTGATGGGTATCACGCGAAGAATGCCTCGGCGGAGCTGCCGTGTGTGGATCTGGAGTTGAACGTGCTGGACTCGATCGAGGACGTGACGGCGCGGGTCACGGCGGCGGTGGGGACGGGGGCATCTGCGGAGGAAGCGTTCAAGGCGCGGCGTCGGGTGATGGCGGAGATTGAAAAGGAGTCGACGGACAGGACGGGATTGCGGAGTGACGTGGTGACGTTGTTCCAGGGGGGGGCGTATCACCTGTACCGGTTCAAGAAGTACACGGATGTGCGGTTGGTGTTTGCGCCGGAGCAGCAGGCGGCGTTCTTCGGGGGGGACGCGGACAATTTCGAGTATCCGCGTTACGACCTCGATGTGTGTTTTTTCCGGGTTTACGAGGATGGGAAGCCGGCGCGGGTGCCGCATCATCTGAAGTGGTCGAAGAACGGGGCGGCGGAAGGTGAACTGACGTTTGTGTCGGGGCATCCGGGGCGGACGAGCCGGTTGTTGACGGTGTCGGAATTGGAGTACCTGAGGGACGAACAGTTTCCGTACCTGCTGGGGCGGTTGAAGCGGTTGGAGGTGTTGTTGAATGCGTGGAGCCAGCGGACGGCGGAGAACGGGCGTCGGGCGAAGGACGATCTGTTCGGGATACAGAATTCGCGGAAGGCCCGGGATGGGGGTCATGCGGGGCTGTATGATCCGCGGTTGATGGGGAAGAAGGAGGAAAAGGAGAAGGCCTTCCGTTCGCGGTTGGAGGGTGAACCCCGGTTTGCGGCGGCCCGCGATGCCTATGGGCGGATTGCCGAGGCGCAGAAATCGATTTCCAGGCTGGCGCTGCCGTCGCGGATGCTGGAGGGGGCGCACGGGTTCGTGGGGGACAGCTTTTCGATCGCGCGCCGGTTGTTGAGGGCGGGGGAGGAATTCCCCAAGCCGAACGGGGAACGGTTGCGGGAGTATTCGGAGGGTGGACGGGAATCCTTCGAGATGGAGCTGTTTTCGGACAAGCCGATCTACGAGGACCTGGAGCGGGTGTTGTTGGCGGACAGCCTGACGTTCCTGGCGGAACAGATGGGTGTCAGGGATCCGTTGGTGCAGCAGGTTCTGCAGGGGAAATCGCCCCGGATCCGTGCGGCGGAGTTGTTGGCCGGGACCCGGGTCCGGGAGGTGTCGTTCCGTCGCAAGCTCCATGAGGGAGGAGCGGAGGCGGTGCGGGAGGCGAAGGATCCGATGATCGAGTTGGCGCGTTTGGTGGATGGGCCGGCGCGGGAGGTGCGGCGTCAGACGGAGGCATTGGACGAGGTGAAGCGGCAGGCGCATGCGGCGATTGCGGCGGCACGATTCGAGTTGGAAGGGGCGGGGGGATATCCGGACGCGACCTTCACGCTGCGGCTGTCGTATGGGGAAGTGAAGGGGTTTGAGGAGAACGGGAAGAAGGTTCCGGCGAACACGGTGATGGGCGGCATGTACCAGCGCGCGGCGGAGATGGAGTATCGGCCACCCTTCGACCTGCCGAAGCGTTGGTTGGACCGCAAACGTGCGGTCGGAGCGAACGTCCCGTTCAACTTCGTGGGGACCCACGACATCATCGGGGGCAATTCGGGCAGCCCGGTGGTGAATCGGTCGGGCGAGTTTGTGGGAATCATCTTCGATGGCAACATCCAGTCATTGGTGCTGGATTTCGCCTATGACGACGTGCAGGCCCGGGCGGTGTCGGTCCACAGTGCGGGGATCCTGGAAGCGCTCCGCAGAGTATACGGGGCGAAGGCGCTGGTGGCGGAACTGACGACGGGCCGGAGCGAGCGTTGAGCACACTGATTTCATGGACAACCTGAAGCTGACCCTTGGGCATTCGCCGGATCCGGACGATGCCTTCATGTTTTATGGCCTGGCACGCGGGCTGATCACGACCCCGGGCCTGGAGTTCGAGCACATCCTGCAGGACATCCAGACGTTGAACGAACGTGCTGTCCGGGGTGAGCTCGACATCTCGGCGATCTCGATCCACGCCTATGCCCACGTGAGCGACACCTATGCGTTGTTGCCGAGCGGGGCGAGCATGGGGGACGGGTATGGCCCGATGCTGGTGGCGCCGCGGTCGATGACGCGTGAGGAGGTGGGACGGGCCCGGATTGCGGTGCCGGGCCGGATGACGAGTGCGTTTCTGGCGCTTCAACTGTGGCTGGGACGACCGGCGTCGGAGATCGACCATGTGGTGGTGCCGTTCGACCGCATCTTTGAGGCGGTCCGGGCGGGTGAAGCGGAGGTGGGATTGATCATCCATGAAGGGCAACTGACGTTTGCGAACGAGGGGTTGGCCTTGTGTCGGGATCTCGGGGTCTGGTGGGGCGAGGAGAATGAGGGCCTGCCATTGCCGTTGGGGGGGAATGTCATCCACAAGCGACACGCACCGGAGTTGCGGAGCCGGGTTTCGCGGATCCTCACCGACAGCATCCGTTACAGCCTGGAGCATCGGCCGGAGGCGGTGGCGCATTCGATGCAATGGGCGCGGGACATGGGGATCGACCTGGCCGACCGGTTTGTGGGGATGTACGTGAATCATTGGACCCTGGATTATGGCGAGCGGGGTCGGGAGAGCATCCGGAGGTTTTTGGGTCGGGGCCAGGAGATGGGGGTGCTGCCGGCGGCGCAGCCGCTGGAGTTTGTGGAGTGAACGGGGTCGCCTGACGACGCCTGCCATCGGGTGCAGCGCGTCTGCAGGATGTTCGTTTG
>CAZDYB010000577.1:0-3368 GCA_964509045.1 uncultured Akkermansia sp. | reverse complement strand
GGAGAAGGACCGCCAGCGCCGCTACGACACGGCCAACGGACTCGCCGCCGACTTGAAACGGCACCTCGACAACGAGCCGGTGGCCGCCCGCCCGCCCAGCCAACTCTACCGGTTCCAGAAAATGGCGCGACGGAACAAGGCCGCCACCGTCGGGGTCGCCAGCGTCGCGATGGCCCTGGTTCTGGGACTGGGACTCGCCATGGCGGCGTTGGTGCGCGAGCGGGCCGCGCGACAACGAGAACAGGCCGCTCAGCAGCGGGAGCGCACGCAATCCGTCCGGGCGGACACCGTGACCACCTTCATCGACAGCCTGGTGTCGGACCAACTGCCCTCGCTGGTACAGCAGGGGAATGTCCGCGGGGCGCGGGAGTTGATCCGCAAGGCGGATGCGCTGGCTTCCTCCTCCCTGTCCAATGCCCCGGCGGCGGAGCTAACGGTGCGCTCGAGATTGTGGCATGCCCTTGCCTTTCAGTTGAACGATATGCCAGCCGCATTGCAGCAGGCAGAGGCGATCAACCGGCTCCTGCCGAGGGTCACCGACGACCAACTCAGCGTGCCACGAGACGAGATGGGGATTCGTGCCTCTGTAACCCGCCTTTGGGCGGCCGGCGCCCAGGTCCTGGCCCAGGAGCAGGCCATGATGGAGTTGGAAGGCGTCTACGCGGAGCTCATGCGGCGGACTCCGCCCGCCCAGGAGTTCGCCGCATATTGCCGTTCTCTTCAGGCACACTGGTTGTCGTTTGCCGGAAAGACGAACCAGGCGGAGGCGGCGATTGTGGAAGCCCGCGAACTGCTGCTCCGCGCCCCGGCTCCAGTGGCGGTGGAAATCGGTGTGGCCATTCAATATGCTGCCATTCTTGGAACCGTCCGTCCCGCGGAGGCCGAGCTGTTCGCCCACGAGACCCTGGCGAAACTTCCCTCGCTGGGCTCGGAGCTGCGGGATGATTACTGGAAGCTGGTTCAGGAACTGAGCAACACGCTCTGTCGGCACGACCGTTTCGCGGAGGCGACCGCCATGCTGGATGAGCAAGGCCGGTGGCTGAAGACCCACGGCGGTTCGCCGACGGACCAAGTCCGCCTGGGTGCGCTGCGCGGAGAGGTCCTGGCCCGTTCCGGCAACGCCCGGGAAGCGTTGCCGATCCTCGAGGCGGTGGCCACCAACCGGCTTTCCAGGGATTTGGACTGGCACCGGGCTGCCAACGTCGCGGCGGCCACCGGTGACCAGGCTTCCTTCGAGCGACTCAGCCGGGTCTGCTGGCTCCGTTTCGGCTCGACGGTCGAGGGGTTGGCGGCAACCCACGTTTTGCTCGGCCTGTATCAGCAACCGATGGACGAAAGAACTCTGGTCCTCGCGCGTGGCTTGTTGGACCGGGCCGATGACGGTTCGATCGGCAGCAAGTTCGATTTCGACTATGCCAAGGCGTTCCTGGCCTATCGTGAGCATCGTTACCAAGAGGCCCTGGTGTTGCTGGACAGATTTCTGGAGACGCTCGGCTCTCGGCTGGAGAGGACCTACTATTTGGAGCCATCCGCACAGGCCTCCTACATCTTCACCAGGGCGCTGTTGGGTGCCGAACTCGGGCGCACGGACGAAGCCCGCCGGGACTTTGCCCGAGCGCGCGCCCAGTTGAAGCTGGCCCTCGGGGACAAGCCCGGCCAGGACCGCGGCGCGTGGTGGTATATAGCGCTTCAGGCGGAAATGAGGCAGCGCGAAGCCGAAGCCACCTTCAAGGCCAAAGGCATCCCCCTGCCCGAGCCGGACGCGAAGTGATGACCAATCGCCAACCCCAGTAGGAGACTAGCACCCGATGCCCAAGCTTCATTTCCCCCAGCCCGAATTCACCACGCATTCGTGTGACCTGCCCGAGGGCACGACCAAGGTGGGCCGCAGCTCGCGAAACAACCTGGTCCTCAGCGATCCCTCCGTGTCCGCGGACCACTGCGAACTGCTGGTGAGCTGGGACGAGGTGATCGTCCGCGATCACGGCTCCTCCAACGGAACCTGGGTGGCCGGCGTGCGGGTAAAGGCCGGCGGCCAGCTTCCGGTGAATCATGGCGATCTCATCCGCTTCGGCCGTGTCGAGGCCCGGCGGGAACTGGACGGTTTCCCGGCCTATGACGCGACTTCCGTGACGGCCAACTTCGGGGCGTCGCGCGCCGCCGAAAGCCGACCCGACGCGGAATCGTTCCGGAAAGTCATCGGGAGCGATTCACCCGCTGAAGATACCCGGAACACGACGATGTCCATTCCTGCGCCCGCCAAACCCGAGCCCCCGGCGGCCGTTGCTGCGCCGCCAACCTCCTTCTCGAAGCCCGCTCCGGCCGGCGGGCGCGCCGGACGACGTTGGCTGATCGTGGCGCTGCTGGTGGGGGTCGTTCTCGCCGCAACCTGGCTTCTACGAATGTTCCGATGAAAGACGCCGCCCACAACCCTGCCTCAGGCCGCAAGGCCGACGCGGACGCCCGCGAAGAAGCCCTGTTTGCCACCGAGCGGGAGCTACTGTCGTCAGAGCACCGCGAGGCTCAGTCCTTGAATGTGCTCGAAGTGGCGGCGGTTGAACGTGGCCACTTTGCTCCCACGCAGTCGTGCGGTGGCCGCCACCATCAGGTCGTAAGAACCGGTCATCTGTCCGGTGGATTCCAATTCCGCCCAGATACGGGCGTGTTCGCGGGCAATCTCCGGTGTGTAGTCAATGACGGGAAGCTTGGCGAAGACGGCTTCGAGGTAGGCCAGCCGGCGGGTCCGATGGTTGCCGGCGGCGCGTTCCACGCCGTGCCAGAGTTCCGCCACCGTGATCGCGGCGACTTCAAACTCCTCGTCCGGTTGGCTCGCCAACCAACCCGGCAAATCGAACGTTCCCTTCTCGCCACGGATGATGACGTCGGCGTCGAGAATTATCGCCATCGGTCCTCCGGGGACGACAGCTTGGTGCGTGCGTCGCGTAGGTCTTCCTCCCAGGCGCGGGCTTCGGCGGGAGGCAGTTCAACCCCGGCCAGCGCGCGGGCGAGTTCCGCTCCCGTGCAACGGGATGATTCGGCTGGCACCAGCCGTGCCACCGGTGTGGTGGCCTCGCACACCACGAAGGTCGTGTGCTCACGCCGGGCACGCCGGACCCAGTCGGTGAGACTGGAACCGGCGTTCTCCAGTGCAACGGAGGTTTCTTTCACGATCGGAAGCTACGTCGGCCCTCGTCGCTCTGCCAAGCCCGGCGAATCACACCTCTGAAACCATGAACCCCAACCGCGAAGAAGCCCTGTTTGCCGCCGCGATGGAGCAAGCGCCCGCCGAGCGTCCCGCCTTCCTCATGGGCGCCTGCCTGGGTGACGATGCCCTGCGAAAACGCGTCGAAGGTCTGCTGGCCTCCCAC
>CAZDYB010000576.1:0-3370 GCA_964509045.1 uncultured Akkermansia sp. | reverse complement strand
TCCCCGCCTCCCCCCCGTTTCACCCAGAATCCTCTGCGCCATCTGCGGCTCTCCCCCCTTTCACCCAGAATCCTCTGCGCCATCTGCGGTCACCAACACCCCATCGCCTCCAGCACCGCCCGCGTCCGCGGCACTTCATGGGTCCGGAACAGATCCGTCCGACCCAACGCTGCCATCACCGCAAAGAAAGGTTCAGCCGACCGCACCTCGTCCTCGAAACACTCAAACGCATGCGGCAGTGCGTTGCACACCGGGAACCCCAGACGCCGCAGCCGGAAGCTGTTCAAAAACACCTTCATCTGATGCCGGATCCGCACCGTCGAATCCCCCAGGTTCCGGTAATAGAAACCCAGGCCCGGATCGATCCAGATCCGCGTCACCCCGTTGCGCACCGCCTCTTCCGTGTGCCGCGCAAAGTATTCGTACAGCATCGAGATCGGGTCCGCGCCGAAATCAAAGTCGCCAACCTCCCGCACATGCGCCCCCTGCACATGACACAGGATCACTGCCCCGTCGTGGTCGGCCACCATCCGATACATCTCCGCCGCGCCCCGTGTCCCGGTCAGGTTCAACACCCGCGCACCCGCTTCGAAACAGGCCTGGGTCACCGACGGATGATACGTCTCCACCGACACCAACCGCCCTTCACCGGCCAACTCCCGGACCACCGGCAACAACCGGCTGTTCTGCGCCGCTTCATCCGCCCGCTCCGCCTGCGCCAACGTTGATTCCGCACCGATGTCCAGGATGTGCGCCCCCTGTGCCGCCAGGATCCTTCCGCGCCGGATCGCGGCATCCGCCGAAAGACACACGCTCTCCCGATACCACGAATCCGCCGACAGATTGATCACTCCCATCAACGCCGGACGCTGGTCCGGATCGAACCGCTGACCGCCCACCTCGAATCCCGGCACCGACGCCGCCAACTCCGCCCCGTGTGCCGTCGCCAGATCCGCCAGATCTTCCAGTCTCAACATGGCAGCCACAGTGCTGCCGACCGGCCCCCGGTCAAACGCCGAAACCAACCCTCACGCCGCCGATGCCCGCAACATCCAGGCGGTCTTCTCGTGCGAAGCCATCAGGCCCACCAGGAAATCATTCGTGCCGGCATCGCCAAACTCTTCATCCGCCCGCAATGCCGCGCCCCGGAGCGACCGGATCAAGGCCTCGTGATCCGCCAACAGCGCCTTCACCTGTTCCACCGCCGACAACCCAAGGACTTCCGAGTCCGACAACCGCGCTCCCGCAAGCAACCCACCCAGCGTCGCCACCGGGTCATGTCCCAGCGACCGTATCCGCTCAGCCACCTCGTCGATCTCCGATTCAATCGCTGCGTACTGGCTCCCGAACAGGGCGTGCAGGGATTCGAATTGAAGCCCCCGGATTCCCCAGTGCGCCGCCCGGGACTTCGCGGACAACACCACCAGGTCCGACAGCAACGGTTGCAGCAACGACACCACCCCGGCCCGCGCCGTGGATTCCAATCCGATGTTCAGATTCTCGCTCATGATGACAGGCCATCACCCTACCCCCACTGCCCCGATTGAAAAGCCGAACGTCCCGATCTTCCCGGGGCGACAGCAATGGGGTCGCGTCTGGAGGATCGTGTTGGGTTCACATCGGATGCCGCGTTGCATTGCGCCGAAGTCCGGACGACCCGGTAGACTACCGCGACACCGATTGACCCGATGGATCTCCGGGTCGCAGCCCACGGGAGGAGTCGGGACACCACGCTGGACGCCACTCTCCCGTCCATCGGGTTGGCCGTCAGCAGGGGATTCCTTGATGACGGGTTTCAATGCACCCTGTTTCCTCTCCTGACCGTCCGGGATATCGAAGAAACCTCACATCGACTGGACCCACCATGCCTTCCCACACCCACTCCCTGCGTCGCTTCCTTTCCCAACTCGCCCTCCTGTCCCTCGTCCTCCAGACCCTCGCCCAACCGCCCAACTTCCTGCTCATCCTCACCGATGACCATGGCATCGGTGATGTCTCAGCCTACCGCACCGCGGATGTCCGGACCCCCAACATCGACCGGCTTGCCGCCCAGGGCCTCCGCTTCACCCGGATGCGCGCCAATGCCACCGTCTGTTCCCCCACCCGCGCCGCCCTCCTCACCGGTCGATACCCCGATCGCGTCGGCGTCCCCGGTGTCATCCGGACCCAACCCGCCGACTCCTGGGGTTGGTTCAATCCCGCCATCCCCACCGTCGCCGATCATCTCCGCTCGGCCGGTTACCACACCGCCCTGATCGGGAAATGGCATCTGGGACTCAACCGGCCGAACACCCCGAACCTGCGGGGCTTCGAACTGTTCCACGGCTTCCTGGGCGACATGATGGACAGCTACACCCTGCATCTTCGGCATGGTCAGAATTACATGCGGCTCAACGATACCGTCATCCAACCCGAAGGCCACGCCACCGATCTCTTCACCCGCTGGGCTTCCGATCATCTCCGGGAACGCGCCCGGGATCCGGCCAAACCCTTCTTCCTCCATCTCGCCTACAACGCTCCCCATTTTCCCATCGAACCCCCCGCCGATTGGCTCGCCCGGACCACCGCCCGACTCCCCGATTCCCCCGCGCCGCGCCTGCGCAACATCGCCTTCGTCGAACACCTCGATCACTCCATCGGACTCCTGCTGGATGTCCTCGAGGAAACCGGACTCGCCACCAATACGCTCGTGATCTTCACCTCCGACAATGGCGGTTCACTCGCCCATGCGCAGAACAACGATCCGTGGCGCGGCGGCAAGCAGAGCCATTACGACGGTGGACTCCGGGTCCCGTTCATCGCCCGTTGGCCCGGCCGGATCCAACCCGGTTCCCTGAGTTCCCATGCCGGTCTGGTCTTCGATGTCTTTCCGACCTTCCTCGAACTCGCCGAAGTCCCACTGCCCACCGATCTCGATGCCGTCAGCCTCCTCCCGGTCCTCCATGGCGGCACCATCGATGCGCCGCGCGACCTGTATTTCGTCCGACGCGAAGGCGGCCTTGCCTACGGGGGTGAGACCTACCAGGCCCTGATCCGCGGCGACTGGAAACTCCTTCGCAACGATCCCTACAGCCCGTTCGAACTGTATCATCTGCGCGATGATCCCGGCGAAACCAACAACCTCGCCCGATCCAACCCGGCCAAACTCAGGGAACTCGCCGAAGCCCTCCGACACCACACCCAACGCGCCGGATCCATCCCCTGGCAACCTCCCGCAACCGCATCGAAATAGGTCTCAGCGCGGATGCATGAAGCGATCCCACGGAATCCGGGGAGCGTCGCTTCCTCAAGCCTCCGGCCAATCGCCACGCCTTCGGGATCCCGCTCGCCGTAGAACATCGAACCGTGTCCGAATCCCAAAGGGATTCAG
>CAZDYB010000575.1:0-3382 GCA_964509045.1 uncultured Akkermansia sp. | reverse complement strand
CGTGCCGGGAATCGATCTCATCCGTGACCTCGCCGTCATCACCGCGGTGGCGGCCCTGTCGGGCTGGCTTTGCAAGCGCATGGGCCTGTCCATGGTCGTCGGATACCTCCTCGCCGGGATCGTCGTCGGACCCCATACCCCGCCCTTCGCCTTTGTCGAAAGCATCGACCGCGTCCAGATGCTCGCGGACTTCGGTCTCGTCTTCCTGATCTTCTCGGTCGGCATGGGGCTCAGCCTCGGACGACTTCAACGCCTGGGCCTGTCCCTGGTCCTGGCGACCGCCGTCGGGGCGTTGCTGGTGCTCAACTCCTGTCGTCTCCTCGGCGGTGCCCTCGGCTGGCCTCCCCAACAGGCCCTGTTCCTCGCCGGCATGCTCATGGTCTCGAGCTCCGCCATCATCGCCAAGGTCCTCGAGGAACTGAACGCCTCCCACGAACGCTGGGGCCAGCTCGCACTCGGCGTCACCGTCCTCGAGGACGTCGTCGCCGTCGTCATGCTCACCCTCCTCACCTCCCTCGCCCGGTTCGGCGGTGACTCCGCCCCGCCCATCGGCCCCACCCTCGGCAAACTCGGCGCCTTCATCGTCCTCGTCCTGTTCCTTTCCCTCCTCGTCGTCCCCCGGTTGCTCCGACGTCTGCACCGCCAGAATGCCGTGGAACTCCGCACCCTGTTCCTCGTCGCCCTCGTCCTTTCCCTCGCCTGGCTCGCCACCCGGGTCGGCTATTCCCTCGCCCTCGGCGCCTTCATCCTCGGCGCCATCGTCGCCGGCACCCCCTTCCGGGCCGAGGTGGAGAAGAGCTTCGAAGCCCTCCGCCACACCTTCGGCGCCGTCTTCTTCGTCGCCATCGGCATGCTCGTCGATCCCCGCGTCCTCCTCGATGCCTGGCCCCTCATCCTCGCCGCCTCCGCCCTCGCCCTCATCGTCCGTCCCCTCGCCTGCTCCCTCGGCCTCATCGCCGCCGGAAACCCCAACCGCACCGCCCTCCAGGCCGGACTCGCCCTCACCCCCATCGGCGAATTCTCCTTCATCATCGCCCAACTCGGCGTCAGCGCCGGCGTCCTCCCCACCACCTTCTCCGCCGTCGCCGTCGGTGTCAGCCTCGTCACCACCGTCGCCGCTCCCCTCCTCATGCGGCATTCCGATCCCATCACCGACTGGATCGAGGCCCGCCAACCCCGGATCCTCCGCAGCCTGTTCGCCTTCTATCACGAACGCCTCGACCGTCTCCGCGCCCGACAGGGATCCAGCATGCTGTGGCGCCTCACCGGTTGGAGATTCGGTCAGGTCGCCCTTCACCTCCTTTTCCTGTCCTCCCTCCTCCTCTTCTGGCAACCCGCCTACCGGATGTTCGAAGGCGTCCTCGGCGCCGGTTTTCCCTTCCCCGGCGGATTGCGCCCCCTGTTCTGGATCCTCTTCGGCATCCTGCTGCTCGGCCCCCTCATCGCCCTCTGGCGCAACATCGAGGCCATCGCCATGATCCTTGCCGACGGTGCCACCCGCGACAATCCACGCCGCGACAAGTTCCAACCCTGGCTCCTCCGCGGTCTCAAGGTCATCGCCGCCCTCCTCCTCACCGACTGGCTCCTCACCCTGCTCCCCCTCGGCGGCGCCTCCACCCTCACCGTCGCCATCATCGTCGCCGTCGTCCTCATCGTCGCCCTCGTCTTCGGCAGCCGCCTCCTCCGCTGGCACAGCCGCGCCGAAGGCGAACTCCGCGCCCAGTTCAAATCCGCATCAAACCCCGCCATGGCCGCCGGCATCGCCCTGCCCGTCCTCGATCAACCCGGCCACTGGGACCTCGAAATCGCCGAAGTCACCCTCCCCCTCCAATCCGACATCGCCGGCCGACGCATCCGCGATCTCGGTCTCCGTCAGGCCACCGGTTGCTCCATCCTCACCCTCGATCGCAATGGCTATACCTGGATGAATCCCAGCGGCGAAGAAGCCCTGTATCCCGGCGACCGCCTGCTCCTGCTCGGTGCCCCAGACCAATTGCCCATCGCCGAACGTCACCTCACCTCCGGCATCCGTTCCACCGAGAACACAGTCCCCTTCTCCGACTTCACCAGCGAAAGCGTTCCCGTCCCCGACGGATGCCCCCACATCAACCGGCCACTCTCCGAACTGACCGGCCTTCGGGAAATCGGTGTCCTCGTCTGCGGCATCCAACGCGGCAACCACCGCTCCGTCCTCCCCGCCGGCAATGCCCACTTCCAGGCCGGCGACCGCCTCCTCGTGGTCGGCACCCAACAACAGATCCTGAAGTTCCGGGGCTGGCTCGAGGAAGCCGTCTCCTAGTCGTCCATCCGCATCCACACCACCCGGCGCACCGGCGTCCGATCACCGCTTCCGACTCAACTCCGCCGAATCGGTCTGCACCGAAAAGATCTCGCGCCCCTCCTGATTGATCCACTGCGCCTTCAATTGCGCCGGATCAACCGTGCTGTCCGCCGTCACCTTCAGGAACACCTGGGGTTCCACAGCCGATTTCAGCAGCGCCGGATGCGGCACGTTCAGGCTCGGGATGGTCCGCGAATGCAGGGGCGAAACAATGAACTGATACAGGTCATACCCAACCTGTCGACGGGTCGGATACCGCAGCAACCGGGAAACATGGATGTCACCACCCATCAGGATCACACCGGAAATCCCCTGCTCACCCAACCACCGTTGCAAGGCCTGACGCTCGTGATCGTACGTCCCCCAGTCATCGCTCTCCGTGTTCTCCTTGTCGTCCCACACCATCCCACAGGCCAGGATCTTGAACGGCGCCGTCGACGCCTTCAGCCCAGCCTGGAGCCACGCCCATTGCCGATCCCCCAGCAACGTCGGTTGCTCCCGGTCCGCCCAGGATTTCCCCGTGCGCGCAAACCAACGTGTGTCCAGCAGGAACACCTCCACCGGCCCCCGCCGGAACCGGGTGTACACACCCTGCCCATCCTCTCCGTGACCCGCATTCGGCCGGTACTCGACAAACCCCTGACGCGTGAACTCCTTCCCCACCAGGGTCCCATCCGCGTCGTTCTTCCCGAAATCATGGTCATCCCACGTCCCCCAGAACGGGATCCCCCGAAACAACTCCACCAGCCGCGGAATCGTCGCAAACCGCCGGTACGCCTGCCGGACCCGGCCTATCTCCGTCACGTCGATGTAGGGCGTATCCCCCAGCAACACCATCCCTTCCACCCCTTCCTCCCCAATCCGCGTCCACACCTTCGAATCCGAAAAGTCCGCACACGAACCAAACCCCAGCACCACCCGCCCCGGACGATCCTCCGACGGTGCCGTCATGAAACTCCACGAACCCGGCAAAGCACCCGGTTTGCCTCCCTCGATCCGATACGCATGGCGCGTCGCCGGCTTCAATCCTTCCAGACGGAA
>CAZDYB010000574.1:0-3389 GCA_964509045.1 uncultured Akkermansia sp. | reverse complement strand
CGTCTTCAAGGGATCGCAACCTTGCAGTGGCCGGCACTGTCCTCGGCTGGATACTGATCGGGACCATTGGCATCGTCTTCGGTTCAGGATCCCGCCTCGGCGGGGATGAGGGAATGGAGTTGTCCAAGCTTGCCCTCGTCCAAAGCCACCAAGGATTCAGGACCGCATGGAATGATCAGAATTGGCTCTTCACACTGTTTTTGAGAGTCGGTGCCTCCATCCATCCCGGAGTCGACTTCCTCCGGGCATTCTGTTTTTCCCTGACCCTTCCCATACCTGTCGTCGTTGCATTGTTATGCGCCCGGGTTGGCAGACCGTTCTCCGCACTACTGTTTCCTCTGCTGGTTGGCTCTCAGGTCGGGGCCGTTGCTCTCCTCCCATCGGTCATGATGGAGCCTGCTGCCATCGGGCTTGCCACAGCCGCAGCCATCCCTCTTCTGATTGGCAACCCCACCTCTGCACGTTTCTGGCTCGCCGGTGCCATCGCTGCCCTGGCATGCACCATGAAACCAACAGCGGCTTTCGCGCTTCTGCCCGTCTTTGTGATCGTCCATCAGACCGGGGGAGGTGCGAGGTTTCTCCTTTCCGCAGGGCTTTCTGGGGTCGCCTTTGTCGCCGGCTCTATCTGGTGCGGACTGATCAGACCTGAAACCTTTCTCCAGTCCCACCTCGCCAAGCCTTCCACGACCATTGCCTGGGATGCCTTCGGAGCGTCCGCAGCTGGCACTCTGCTGCTCGCTGCGACGGTGTCGCTGTGGTCTCGCGCCTCGGCAGTCTGGACCACGGGCCTGTTCGCCGCTGTGTGCATCCTCTCTCTGCACAACCCAGCATGGACCTACTACCACGTCCACTTCTGGGTCCCCGCCGCAGGCCTAACAGTCCTTGCCCTGCGATCCTGGGTCGCCGGATGGATTGTTGGGCTGATCTGCGTCCTCCTGTGCGCCCACCAGGCACGGCTGATTCGAGCCCAGGCCACTGTCCTCGGTGGCAAGGCTGCGGACTGGATCCCCGTCATCACTCAGGCCGCTCCTCAGTCCATGTATGCGTCCGACCCGGCCCTCTACTACCTGGCCGGCGTTCCGCCGCATCCGGACTACGCCCTGTTGCCATTCAAGCGGACATGGGCGGGACACTCTCCAGCGCAACTGTCCAACGACCTTCAGCGGATCCGTCCGCAGCTCATGGTCCTGTCGGGAGAACAAGCCCAGCAAATCGGCACCAATGGGTACCAGGTTGTCGGAGCTCGCGCTGACATGTTGTTCCTCGCTCTTCCTGAGGTCGGGATCGAACCAGAGTCGCCGCAGCCTTCCATCCTCCAACGGATCGGCCTGTGAACACCCTGTTGCGATTCGCTGCTGTCGGCACTGCCACAACCCTGATCGACATCCTGCTGTTCAACCTCGGCATGATGTTCGGCCTGCCTCCCTTCCACTCTCACGCGGTATCCACGGCACTGATTCTACCGATCTCCTTCATCGGGCAGCGTCGGGCATTCCGCTCCTCCTCGAAGCCCTTCCTCCAGGCCTGTCGCTTCCTTCAGGTCGTCGTTGTCGGGGCTTTCGTGGTCCAGGTCATCGTCCTGTTCGTGATGTTGGCTACCCTCGGATCCGCCCCAGCCGGCGCGAACGCCTCGAAGCTCGTCGCCATGGTCATCGGGATCGCCTGGAACTTCGTCATGTTCCGTTTCTACGTGTTCCCAGCTACCCAGACCCCCATCGGCAATCAAACGAGCAGGGAGGACGCTGGAAGCGCCAGGAATCGACACTGTAACGAACGACCCGCTGAGGGCGTAGATCCCGAATGTCGCGCTCGTGGTAGCGATGCGATGGCCCCCGCGTGTGCCGGAAGCACCGACGAGCGCACCGGCGCGCGTGCTGATGGCCGCGGCGAGCGGGCGGGTGATGGAAGGAATCTTTTGTCGCCGGGATAACGAGCAGGTCCTTCATCAGCCCACCTTTCGTGTGCCGGATCCGAAAATTGAAAGTCCCATGAAAACTCACTGCGCCTACACGCAGCTCGTGCCGGTCGCTGATCTCCGGCCGCACCCTCGGAACCCGAACCGTCATCCGCCCGAGCAGATCGAATTGCTGGGCAAAGTCCTCCAGCATCAGGGGTGGCGAGCACCCATCGTCGTCTCGTCATTGTCTGGATTCATCGTGGCAGGCCATGCACGGCGTGAGGCCGCCTTAAAGCTCGGTTTCACGGAGGTCCCGTGTGACGTCCAGGATTTCGCCACCGAGGCCGATGAGATCGCGCACCTCCTCGCGGACAATCACATTGCCGAGCTCGCCGACGAGGACGGGCAGATGTTGAAGGACCTCCTGAAGCAACTCGACGATGCCGGCCTCGACCGGGCTTTGGCTGGCATCCTGTCGGACGAAGAAGAGGAGGCCGCGGCTCCGCCGGCCGAGTACCCAATGACCCCGAAGCTTGGGGAGACCCACGATTACGTCGTGGTGTTCGTGGACAACGAAACCGACTTCCTCTTCCTCCAAACGATCACCGGTGTCCAGATCGAGAAGTCCTACAAGAAGACCGGTGTCGGTGTCGGACGCTGCGTTCCATTCAAGAGGTTCCTCCATGCCCTACGTCAAAATCGTCGTTCCCTCGATGTCGCGGGCGAGATCGATCACAACCCACCGGATGTTGCGGGAGTGCCTTGTGTGCATCCCGGAGAGCCAGGTGGAGGAGTACGCCCAGACCCTGCCCCGGAGCAGCCTGCTCCCGCACCCCGACAGCGTTCGCGGGCTCGCCCCAAAGCTCAACTGGATGTACCAGGCGATGCGGGATGAGCCAGCGTTCATGGTGATGGACGATGACGTCCTCTACATGGCCCGGTGCTTCACCAACCTGGGCGAGAAGGCGAAGGTCGAGGATCCGGACATGGTGCATGAGATCGTCGACAACACAGCCCGGATGGCCGCCGACTCCGGCTGTTTCCTCTTCGGGTTCGCCCCGAACCAGACCGGCATCCGGTTCTATACCGGCCTGAAGCCGTTCGCGATGTCCGGGTTCGTCCTCGGGGCCACCCAAGGATTCCTTCGGGGGCACAACCTGAAGAACGACGAGCGATTGGTCGGGAAGATGGATTACGACATCTCGGCGCTGAACGCCTACCGCCACCGCAAGTGCTTTCGGAACGACCGTTACTGCCTGATGTTCGGGGACACGTTCACCTCCCCAGGGGGGCAGGCCGGACAGCGCAACTCAGAGACGGAGGAGCGGGACCTTCAGATCCTGACCCGGAAGTGGGGACTCGCTGAGCGCGGCGGTGTGCTCAAGGTCAACTCGACCCGAGGCCTGCGGAAGTCGGATTACGCGGGCATCACCAAGGTCACGTTGCACGTTCCCTGGTGAACCGCCGCCCCTGATTCACAAAGTGAAAGGAG
>CAZDYB010000573.1:0-3389 GCA_964509045.1 uncultured Akkermansia sp. | reverse complement strand
ATGGAGCGGTGGAAGACCCATCCCATTGGCGGTGAGATCCGCCCGGAGGTCTGGGGTCAGGTTTTTGATGAAAGGCCATCCCATCCCAAGGCACAGGACTTCGCGACATGTGTGCGGGAGACCCACGTCACGTGGGTGATGGACAGTGGGATGTTCCGCGGCGGAATCGATCCGGTGCGAGTCATGCGGGCGGCGACGCAGGTGCGGCGGATGGGATATGATTTCCGGGTCGTCACCGCGGGCATGGAGCGTCATGGCGGGCACGGGGTGGCGGTGGCACTGGAGTTGGTGAACCAGGGAGTGGCGCCTTTCTACCGGGATTGGAGGGTTGAACTGGGTGCGATCGCGGAGGATGGAACTGTAATGGAGACGTGGCCGGTAAACTGGACCCTGCGAGGGATTCAGCCTGGCGAGATGCTCACGAGATGGGAGACATCCATGGAACGGAACACGTCGCGGGGCCGGGCCTGCGTTCTCGGCCTGCGCGTGGTGAATCCGATGACGGGTGGCAAGCGCCTGCGTTTCGCCAATGCGGAAGAAGATCGGGATGCATTGGGTTGGTTGAGCTTGGGCCCGCTTCCGTAGCATCTGATCCGTGCGGTGGGAACGGGTGACAGTCGAGGGTGTGGGGTGAGGGGATCTGTGAGAAGCCGGGCATGGGCGTGGGAGGTGACGGGAAGCGGTCGACGGAGTATACCCGGTGGATGCACTGGCTGAGGCTTTGGATGGCGGGTTGGGTGATGTCGTTTGCGGCGCTGGGTCAGGGAGAATCACCAAGCCTGGTGGAACGGTTGGGGCATCCGAAGGGTTCCCGGTTGCTGATCATCAATGGGGACGACGCCGGCATGTGTCACACGGCGAACGTGGCGACGATTGAATCGATGGAGAAGGGGTTGATGACGAGTGCGACGATCATGGTGCCGTGTCCCTGGTTTCCGGAGATGGCGCGGTATGCGCGGGAGCATCCGGATAAGGATTTTGGAATCCATCTTTGCCAGACATCGGAGTGGAAATGGTATCGGTGGGGGCCGGTGGCAATGCGGTCTGAGGTATCGGGATTGATCGATCCGGACGGGTATTTCTGGCATGAGGTCCCACAGGTTTATGCGAGTGCGAAGCCTGAGGAGGCCTACATTGAGTCACGTGCGCAGATCAGGAAGGCCTTGGATGCCGGGGTGGATGTGACCCACCTGGATTCGCACATGGGGACGTTGCAGATGAATCCGGCCTATGTGGAGCAGTACCTGCGATTGGCAGTGGAGTTCAACCTGCCGGTGCGGATGGCGTCGCAGGAGACGCTGGAGAAGAACGCGGGCGGCCAGATGCGGGCGGCCTTCGCGGCGAAGGGGATTGTCATGACGGACGACTTTGTCTGGGAAGACCTGAAGGACATGCCGCGGGACGTGAAGGGGTATTGGAAGCGGAAGTTGTCGACGTTGAAGCCGGGGGTGACGGAGTTGTACATCCATGCGGGGATGCCGACGGACGAGTTGAAGGCGATCACGGGGAGTTGGAAGACGCGGTCGGAGGAGTTTGAAGTCTTCACCCGGGATCCGGAGATCCGGGAGTTGCTGGAGCGGGAAGGGGTGATCCGGATTGGTTGGCGGGAGTTGCGGACGTTGCAGCGGGGCAAGTGAGCGGGGGACGCCGAGCCGGGACCTGAGGATGGATTGGAATCAAACGGGGAAGCCGGAGCTTGCCAACGGCTTTTCGGTTCCGAGACATTGGCAGCGGGCATGTCAAAGAAGGCGTTCATCACCGGGATCACAGGACAGGACGGTTCGTATCTGGCCGAGTTGTTGTTGGAGAAGGGGTACGAGGTGCACGGAATCGTCCGGCGCCAGAGCAGCACGGTGCGGCCGCGACTGGATGCGGTGATGGAGCGGAAGGACATCCCGTTGGACCGTCTCCACCTGCACTATGGCGACTTGGCGGATGGCGGTGGGTTGGTTCGGTTGGTTTCCAGGATCCAGCCTGACGAGGTCTACAACCTGGCGGCGCAGAGCCATGTGCGGGTGAGCTTCGACTCGGCGGAGTACACGGTGGACGTGACGGCGACGGGTTGCATCCGGTTGCTGGAAGCGATCCGGGATGTGGGGATCCAGCCGAGGTTTTACCAGGCGAGTTCCAGTGAGATGTACGGCCTGGTGCAGGAGATACCGCAGAAGGAATCGACGCCGTTCTATCCCCGGAGTCCGTATGCGTGTGCGAAGGTCTTCGCGTACTGGGCGACGGTGAACTACCGGGAATCCTACAATCTTCACGCCAGCAACGGGATCCTGTTCAATCATGAGTCGCCGCGTCGTGGGGAGACCTTTGTGACGAGAAAGATCACGTTGGCGGCGGCGCGGATCAAACTGGGGCAGCAGAAGCGTCTGGCGTTGGGCAACCTCGAATCCAAGCGCGACTGGGGTTATGCCAAGGAATATGTGGAAGCGATGTGGCGCATGCTGCAGCAACCGGAGGGGGACGACTACGTGGTGGCCACGGGCGAGACCCACAGCATCCGGGAGTGTCTCGAGGTTGCCTTCGGTGTCGTGGGACTGAACTGGCACGACTACGTCGACATTGATCCCCGGTACTATCGGCCGACGGAAGTGGATCTGTTGATCGGTGATCCGGCGAAGGCGCAGCAGAAACTGGGGTGGACGGCGACGACCCGTTTCAAGGAACTGATCGAGCTGATGACGGAATCGGACATGCGCCTGCTGAAGGAGCAGTTGGCCGGCCGTCCGATCCTTTCGTTCTAGAGGACAAGCCTCACACGAAGGCACGAAGGGGGCCTCGTGCAGGGAAAGGGTCAGGACCCGGGTGGAGCCCGCGGGGGCGGAGCGGTGGTGGGGGTCAGTCGATGAACGAGCAGATGTACTCGGCGATCCCGCTGGTGACCTCGATGTCGAAGCCGGATTTGGCGGGGACATCGAAATGGGTGCCGGCGTGGAAGGTGAGGGCGGTGAGGGCGCCATCGATCTGGACGGTGCAGGAGCCGGCGACCAGTTCCATCCGCTCGGCCTTGTCGGTCCCGAAGTGGTAACGGCCCGGATAGATCAGTCCGAGGGTTTTCTTCGAGCCATCCGCGAAGCGGAGGGTGTGGGAGACGACGCGGCCATCGAAGTAGACATTGGCCTTGGTGACCGCGGTGACGTTATGGAACTCGGACGGGATCGACATGGGGGCGGAGTTTTCCGGGAGCGCGTGGATTGTCAACGCTTTGGCCCGGATCGCCGTAGAAGTGAACAACGAAGGGGCGAAGGGGCGAAGGTGAAGGCGGATCAAGTCGGAGGTCTTCCTTTGCACCCATGGTCCCTTTGTTGTGAACCCTTCTTTCTCCAGCAGAAGTGAACAACGAAGGGGCGAAGGGGCGAAGGTGAAGGCGGATCAAGTCGGAG
>CAZDYB010000572.1:0-3395 GCA_964509045.1 uncultured Akkermansia sp. | reverse complement strand
GTCATGGCCTCGCAGACGGATCTGGTCGATGTGCTGGCCCGGTTCGATCCCCGGATCGTCAAGATGGCGCCGTCAGGCGAAAAACCCGAGGACTGATGTCGCGGCCCCCGGCAGGCCCCCGGGGGTCAGCTCAGGGGTCAGTCCTGACTTTTGACACAACCGCCGGGAGACGACGATGACCTTGGCCTGGATCGCGAACGGGCTGCCGATGGGGACGTGGACCCACGTCTCAAATGCCGGGGCAGGGCCGGAGCCATCCAACGGAGCAGCACGGCGTTCTCAAGAATGTCAGAAGCAAGGCCTGATCCCAGGTACGCTCCAACGCGCTTCATCCCCATCTACGGCCACGTCTCCATCGGCTTGTCCGCGCGCCAGCGCCGCATCAACTCCACGTTCAGCCGGAATGTCTCCCCGAGGTTCCCACGTCCGCCCTCCGGACGCCCGTCGAACACGTAGTCCATGTACACGGGTTCCGACTCCAACTCAGCTCCCTGATCTCCGGTCTCCCGGATCCAGTCCGCCAATGCCGCCCGATGCCGATCCAACTCCCCGGCCAACGCTGGGTCCCCTGCCCGATTCCGAACCTCGTGCCGATCGGTGTCCAAATCGTAGAACTCCTCCCGTGGCCGAACCTCCGCCAACATCAGGCGCTGCACCGAATCCAGGGCTCCGGCCGCATGCAATCGTCGGACGACCCGGACCACCGCCTTGTCGTCCTTGTACCGGTTCGGCTGCAGATAGGGTCGGTTCGGATAGAAGTTCCGGATGTACTTGTACCGTGCGCTCCGCACCGACCGGATCCGATCCACCGTTTCATCGGCCCGATCACGCGCCCCGAACACAAACTCACGGCCTGACCCGCCCATCCCAGGCAACAAGCGCCCATCCAACCCTTCTGGAACCGTCAACCCGCCCAACCGAAGCGTCGTGACTGCAATGTCGATGTGCTCCACCAACTCCGACCGCTCCATCCCGGTTGGCACGGAGGGTCCCGACACGATCAGCGGCACGTGAATCCCGGCGTCATACAGGAACTGCTTTGACCGGACATGGCTGATTCCATGATCGGTCCAGAACATCACCACCGTCCTCTCCGCTTCCCCCGCCTGCTCCAACCGCGCCAGGATCCGGCCTACCTGCCAGTCTGTGTATCGGACCGCATCCAGATACTGGGCCCAGTCCTCAATCAACACCGGATCGGCTGGCAACCAGGGCGGCAGACGGACCGCCGACCACGGTGTACACTCCCCCATCACCTCCCGCACCCGTGCCGGAAAGTTCGTCCTCGGGACCTCCCCCCGCAGCTTGCCCCCGGGCAACTGCACCTGAACGAAGAACGGTTGTCCCTGTCCCCGGTTGCTCCAGTGGTTCGTGGCATACAGACCATTCCGGTCCCACTCGAAATTGTAGTCCGTCTTTGCCACCCGCACCGCACCGCCTGCCCTCAGGAAGTCGTCGAAACCGACGTTGGAAACATGGTATCCTCCTGACTTCATCAACCCGGGGATCAACTGGCTCCCCTCAGGCAACCGGATGGGATTGGCGACAGAACCGGAACGATGGTTGTGACACCCCAGACGCGTCTGGTAACAGCCCGTGACCAACGCTGACCTGCTGATGGAACAGATCGGTCCGGTCACAAAGGCCCGTCGGAAAAGAATCCCTCTTCGGGCCAGGCCATCGAGGTTCGGGGTTCGCACCGAGGTGTCGCCATAACACGACAGGTTCGGCGACACGTCATCGACCTGGATCCAGACGATGTTCGGCCGCCGCACTTCCACAGCCCCGGCCATGGCCCTGCCAAAACAGCTCCACAGCAACAGCAAGGGAACAAGAATCGCAATACCGATGAATTCCCGACGGAGTAACGGAACCGGATTCACAACCAGAACCCTAGAGGCACCCCTCCAACGGTCGAAGCCCAAAATCGGGGGTCCGGAACCCATGACTCCGCAGGGGAACGACGAGCGCAACGGAGTCAGTCCCGTATTTTTTGTATTTGTCCCGCATCCGATCCGCGGACCCAGCCGGTTCAGGTCGTTCCCAGGCCAGTCGCCACACCCACCGCACCAGGTCGTTGATCACCTTCACGGCCGGTGCGTCGAGGACACGATGGTGTTGCTGGATCCAGCCCGGTTGAAGGCAATGCGGAGGATCGGTGATCCATGGAGAGATCGGGGGCGCGGATTGTTGGTTCGAGCCATCCCACCACCCGTTCCCTGATCACCCCACCTCCGGCCTCCGACAGTCGCCATTACAATTCGGTCCCCTCTCATCGGCGTAATCTGAGCGATCTGCGGCCAAGCCACCTCAATTCCCCGGCACCACCCGGAAGAACTCGCCCGGCCCGATCAGCGGCACGGTGAACGGCGAAGGATCCGCCAAGTCCTGCCAGTCCGGCGGCGCAAGTTGGGTCGCCCGTTGCAGTCGATACCCGACTGGCCAGGTGAGCTCCATTCCAGCCGGGTCCAATGCATAGTTGATTTCGCCTGCCGGCAACCCGGGACCGCTCCCGGTGAAATGACGCGTTCCCCCAGCCAGCAGTTTTCCGTCCGGAAGGATCGACATCGGAACCCCGACCCCGAAACCCGATGCCGGCGTGAAGGCCGTGTCGGTGCTGCCATCCAGGTTCAATCGCGCAAAGCCCGCCTGCTGCACTCCATTCAGTCGCGTGAACTGGCCCGACACCACCAACTTTCCATCCCGTTGAACCGTCCCGAAGTTGATCTGGAAATCTGTCGAGACATGGAACGAATCGTCGATCGATCCGTCCGGCAACAGTCGGATCGCACTGTCCACCAACCCACCCGCGTCGTGCCGGAACGTGCCAAACAGATAGACTCCGCCTGCCGGCGTCACCGGCCCCATCGTATAGAACAACATCGTCCCGACCGTACCCAATGGGATGGCGCCATTGGTCGGCGGCACAAAGGTGGGATCCACCGAACCATCGGCGTTCAACCGGGCCGCCCCGATCCGCGGTACTCCCTGCACGTGGGAAAAACCTCCACCGATATAGATCCGGTCATCCGACAACACGTGCAGCGATACCACTGTCCCGGGCAGGACCCGGGTCGGATTCGACACAATCGCCTCGATGTGGGTCAGCGGAAAATCGGGATCCACCGAACCGTCCGGCAGGAACCGGATCAACCCGTTCACCGGCCGACCCGAAAAGTTCTCGAAGGAACCCGCCAACAGGATCTTCCCGTCACTCTGCAATCCGATCTGCCACGGCACACTCTGGAAGAATCCTCCATAGGCATTGGTCCGGATGAAATCCGGATCATAACCCCCATCCGGCAGCAGTCGCGCCAGGGACCCGTCCTTGAACCGACCCGCAATCAGGATCTTTCCATCCGGCTGCCGCTTCACCGCCGCGATGCCCCCATCCG
>CAZDYB010000571.1:0-3400 GCA_964509045.1 uncultured Akkermansia sp. | reverse complement strand
AAGCCGTAGGCGGCGATGAGGACGGAGTCGCGTTTGTGGAAGAGGGAGTAGGCCAGCAGGAGGAGCGAACCGGACAGGCTGAGCCACCAGAACAGGGTGGGGATGACCACGCGACCCTGACGTTCACTGGCGTACCATTGGACGATGAAACGGCTGGTGAACACCGCATTTCCGGTCCAGCCCACGACCTTCCAGATGCTCCACTCGATCCCCAGGAACTTTCCTCCGGGCCAAAGCAATGAATCGGACCAGTCCATGTCGGGTTCCGCCGGCGGTCACTCGGGCGGATAGACGCTTGTCGGGCGGGGATGCTTTTCGTCCACCTCAATGAGACGATCCAGGGCATCCCGCATCTGACGAAGACCGGCCGCGGGTATGATGACGGTGTCGCGGCGGCCACCGACGTCCTCGGTGATCCTGAGGAAACGGCCGCGCGGGTTTTCGCGCAGGACAAGGGTCAGAGCCTTCCTTTCGACCGTCAGACGTTCGATTCCCAACGCATCATCCGGGGGACCTCCTTCCGGTTTCGGGGCAAACACGTTCAACGAAAGCGTAGTTTTCATCTGGCCGATGTTCGGGTGCCTCCACCACGCCGGTTGGTGTGTGTCATCTCTTTCCTCACAGACCAGCTGGCTAAGAAGGGGGTTCCCATACAGGAACCACCTCCGGAGCACGACACCATCTTTTAGCCATGCTTCCGAAAGTCGCAAGGGTTCCCAACAGGATGAAGAGATTTCCCACCTGCGATACCCCATGCCAGGCCCCGAACCGGGCGGCGAGTTCGCGTCGGCGCGGCTCCGGAGTGTGGATGTCGTAACGTTCCGCGTGAATGCCGGCGAGGAGGGGATGAAGCCAGAAGAGGGCGAGCAGCGACATGGCGGCGAGTGGAGGGAGAAGCCATGCGCGAAGGTTTCCGGCTGCGACCGCGTTCCGTTTCCTTTCGAGGGAGTAGAGGATCGCGGCGAGCGCGGTGAATCCGACCTGCCATTGGAAAAGGCGCAGCAGGATGGCCTGGGCGACGCGACCGGCCTGGCCGGGTGGGAGGGTGTCCTTGATCTCGGATCCGAAAACCACCGGGATGGCAACGAAGGTGACGCCGAAGCCCGTGCCGACCCACAGCGACCAGAGAAGGAGGGAGAGCAGACGCAGCATGGCCTGAAAGGCTCCACGGGTTGGGGGTCGGCTTCAAGCAGGCGGATTGAGGTGAACCCGTTCTTTTGTCGCGGCACGCTTCCGGGGAAGCTGTCGTTGGGCATGAACGGATGAAGTCGTTGATCAAACGTGGGCTGGCGGCCTGTGACCCGTCGTGGCTGGAGGCGGCGCGATCCCTGCACAATCGGTGGGTGTTCGGCCGACGCTATCGGCCGTTGCATCGGCGGGTCCGGGAGGCGGTGTATCCGACGGATGACATCCGGGTATTGGACGGGCCGTTTCAACGGATGCGGTATCTCGACGAGGTGGTCTGGGGATCGATCACACCGAAGTGGCTGGGCTCGTACGAGTGCGAGCTTCATGGGGTGATCGCCGAGGTGATCGAGCGGGCGCCGCCGGTGATCGTGGATGTGGGGTGTGCGGAGGGGTTCTACGCGGTGGGACTCGCGATGCGCCTGCCGGGCACCACGGTGAGAGGGTGGGACTGCGATTTCCTTTCGCGCCGACAGACGCGGCGATTGGCCCGGTTGAACGGGGTGGAGGACCGGGTGCAGGTGGGGGGGTGGTGTCGGCATGGGGATCTGGAGCGATTGGCGGGGCAACGGGTGGTGTTGATCTGCGACATCGAGGGTGGTGAACGCGAGTTGCTGGACCCGGTGGTGTGTCCTGCATTGCGCGCCATGGATGTGCTGGTGGAGATCCATGAGGGTCGATGGACGCAACGGACGGCGGATCTTCTGTTGGAGCGGTTCAATCCGACCCATGACATCCAGCGGATTCCGGGACGACCCAGGTTTGAATGGATCCGGGACCGGCGTGCCTTGACCGGGCGGTTTCCGTGCATCACGGCGGATGGGTGGCTGGAGGCGACGGATGAGGGCCGGGGCGGATTGCAGGAGTGGTTCTGGATGAAGTCGCGGAACAGGCTGGAGTGAAGCGGGGGATCGGGTGGAGATGGTGTGTGTGTGGGGCAAGAAGATGCGCCGGGTTTCAGGGCCTGGTGTTGCTGAATGGTGGCTTGCACCGGTTGTCGGCGACCGGGGACAGTGACGTTTCGGTGGAAGCGGTCGGGGACTGTCGATGAATCGCCGGGCAGGGGGGCGGGTTGGGTTGGCGAGGGGTTGGGAGGGTTCGAAGGAGAAGGGGGAGCGGTCGCTCGGGTCATTTTCAACAGCACATGTTCAACAGGGATTTGAAAAAGGAATGGTTCTCCAACATCCGCGGCGATCTGCTGGCGGGGTTGGTGGTGGCGTTGGCACTGATTCCGGAGGCGATTGCGTTTTCGCTGATTGCCGGGGTGGATCCGAAGGTGGGTTTGTATGCGTCATTCTGCATTGCGGTGATGACGGCGGTGTTCGGTGGGAGACCGGGAATGATCTCGGCGGCGACGGCGGCGACGGCGTTGTTGATGGTGACGTTGGTGAAGGAGCATGGATTGCAGTACCTGCTGGCGGCGACGTTGTTGACCGGAGTGCTGCAGTACCTCGCGGGTTGGCTTCGGATCGGGACGGTGATGCGGTTTGTGTCGCGTTCGGTGATGACGGGATTTGTGAACGCCCTGGCCATCCTGATCTTCATGGCGCAGTTGTCGGAGTTCCGGGGGGCGGGATGGACGGTGTACGCGATGGTCGCGGCGGGGTTGGCGATCATCTATGGGCTGCCGCGGTTCACGAAGCTGGTGCCGTCGCCGCTGGTGGCGATCGTGTTGCTGACGGCGGTGTCGATGATCTGGAAGCTGGATGTGAGGCATGTCGGGGATCTTGGGGAACTGCCGTCGACCCTGCCGATGTTCCTCTGGCCGGATGTGCCGCTGAACCTTGCCACGTTGAAGATCATCTTTCCGTATGCGGCGGCGATTGCGGCGGTGGGCCTGCTGGAGTCGCTGATGACGGCGCAGATCGTGGATGAGATGACCGACACGGCGAGCGACAAGGATCGGGAGTGCCGGGGTCAGGGGTTGGCGAACTTCGTGGCTGGATTGTTCGGAGGGATGGCTGGTTGCGCGATGATCGGGCAGTCGGTGATCAACGTGAAGTCGGGTGGACGCGGCCGGTTGTCGAGTGCGGCGGCGGGGGTTTTCCTGTTGATCCTGTTGGTGGTGTTGAATCCATGGGTGAAGCAGATCCCGATGCCGGCATTGGTGGCGGTGATGATCATGGTGTCGATCGGGACATTCTCGTGGTCATCGTTCCGGAACCTGCGGGTGCATCCGCGCAGCACCAGCCTGGTGATGGTGACGGTGGTGGTG
>CAZDYB010000570.1:0-3401 GCA_964509045.1 uncultured Akkermansia sp. | reverse complement strand
GAGGTGGGTATATCAAAAACAGGGTGGTCTGGGACAGGCTCTACCTCACCGACTCCCTGCCTCTGTGCTCTCTGTGGTGAAACCCGCGAACCCATGGGAACGCCATCCGTTGTGGTCGGGATTACGGCGTTCCCCGGGGACGTTCCCCGCCCCATCCCATCCGTGGATTCCGCGAAATCCGTGGTTCAACAAAAAGCGGGGCCGCCCTTCGGCGACCCCGCTTCGTCCGCAGCCTTGAGGTCCGGCTCAAGGCGATCCAAGAACCCGGAAGAACCGGGCATCCAATCCGCCGGTTGAATCAGTCCATTCCAGCGCGGACGTCTCTGCACCGGCCTCCATCCAGTCTCCCATGCCCAAGGCGGCACGCCATTGGACCCGGTAGGGTGGATTGCCGCCCCGCCATACCAGGCGGAAACCTTGAGACGTCATCCCGACCTCGGTGATCTCAATCGCCCCGCCAATCGGCGCAACAATCGCATTGCCGGCAGCCAGGTACTGGACCTCGGGCGCAGTCAGGTGTCGGGTCCAGACCCCAACCTCGTCCAGTTGCCCCTCGAAGAACCGGCCATCACCCGCCCTATAGGAACCGATATGGAACCCGGTGGTGGACGCTGTCCCCGAACCCGCCGGAATCACCAGCGGACTCGCGGTCGGGATCCCGTCCACAAACACCCGGACCTCACCCACCACCGCATCAAACACCGCGGCGACATGATGCCAGTCGCCAATCGCCGGCGTCAGGCCGGTGTTCAGGCTGAGCGAATTCAGGATCGATTGACGGACGAAGATCTGAAGCTGGCCCGCCGCCGATATCTCCGCCGAGATGGCCCAGTTCGACGGCGCCGTTTCCCAAAGGAACCGGCGCCCAGTCCCGCCGCCCACCCGGAACCAACCGGCCACCGAATAGGTCAATGTTCCATCCTGAATCACCGGGGCCGTGACATCGACATACTGCTGGGCCGCCTGGCTCACACTCAGGGATCCGCCACCCACCCGTGCCACATTCGTCAGCGATGCCCCCCGGATCGGAACGCCATCCAGGGCCGGTGTCGACCCGGTGAAATCCACATCGAAGCTCCATCGCGATGACAATCCCACCGGCAACGATTCCACCGGCTCAGTCGGAAGTGCGACGACGACCACCTCAGCCGCACTGCTTTCCTGATGCTTCTCGGCGTCCCGCACCACCAGCGTGAACCGCCCTCCGCTGAGGACATTGGTCAGCCCATACACCAGGTTCGTCGCCTTGGCCCCTTCAATGTCCAATCCGTTCCGGCGCCATTGATAGTCGAGGGGCGCCGTGCCGGTCGCGTAACCAGAGAGGAACAACGTCGAGCCCACCGGATTGGTGGATCCCTGGGGCGACTGCACAAATACCAACGGATCAAGCGTGGAGGTCAACGGTGCAGGAACTCCATTGCCCGCCGCCAGCCAGGCGATTTCAGCATCGAACAGCACCCGGTCCCACACCGCCACATCGTCCAGGAAACCATCGAAGAACCGTCCGTCAGCCGCCCGATACGTGCCGATGTTGAACCCGGTGGTATCGGCCGTACCAACACCCACTTCGAGCAGGAGCGGTTGCTCGAACCGCACCCCGTCGTAATGGATCGCCGCCTCGCCCAATGCGGCGTCGAACACCACCGCCACATGATGCCAGACGTCCGGCTCCGGCACGATCAAGGTGTCGAGATCGCGCGACACCGCATTCGCATTCCTCGCGAAGACCTTGAGCGTCCCTGCCGGGGTGATTTCCGTGGAGATGGCCCAGTTGGCCGGCGACGTCTCCCACAGGAACCGGCGGCCCGTGCCACCCACCACCTTGAACCAGCCCGCGACCGTATAAGTCAGCGAATTGTTCGCGATCACCTGACGCGTCACGCCGACCGATTGCGACTGCGCCTGCGAAACCTGAAGTGCGCCAGCACCAATGCGGCCCGGCGCCGCAACCCCTGCCCCGTTCCGCGCCGTGGCATCGAAGCCAAAGACCGGCGAGGTCAGGTCCGTATCAAAGGGCCAATGCGCCGCCAACCCCACCCGCAACGATTCAGCCGGATCCTCCGGTAGCGCCCCCCGGACTTCAAGCCGGGCCCCCCGGCTCGTCACTTCCCCGATCGCGTCCCGTACCCGGAGGGTATAGATCCCCGCCTGGGCCGACTGGACATTCGTGAGGACCAACGTCGCATTGGTCTGACCGGGCAGGTCCACCGTTCCCTGCCGCCATTGAAAGACAGCGGGGGGCGTGGACTGAACCGTCGTCTGGAACGAAACCGTCGCCCCCACAATCACCGAACGGTCAAGCGGCTCCGTCGTGATCGTGGGAAGCTTCGAAGCCACAAAGCTCCATTCACTGCGTGCAGCCACGGGTTCGACTCCCGAGTTGCGATACGTGACCACGACCCGGTTGGTCGAACCCGGCATCAACGGAACCGTCGGCACATGCCGGACATTCAGATAGCCGCCCTCGTCCACCAACTGCACCGCGACATTCGATCCGTTCAACGGCATCTGGACGCTCGTCCGATCCACCAGCGTCTGGCTGTTCACCTCGTCGATCCGCGCAACAAGGACCGGTAGCAACGTCTGCCGGCGGGCATCTTCCGCGGGCTCGACTTCAATGACCTGCGGCGAAGCAAAACTGTATTGGGGCAATGTCAGCGCGCGGGCGTACAGCCGCCACACCTGCGTGTCACTCAACGCCTGCGGATAGACCACCAACTCATCCAGGGCTCCCTGGAATTGCGGCGTACCCGAGGCACGCCGATCCGCTCCCACATAGGACGGAACCGCCGGACGTACATTGGCTCCCACACCCGTCCGGGTCGCAACCCGACGTCCATTCCTGTAGAGGACCAGCGTGTCGGTATCCGGGTTGCGCACAAAGGCGAGGTGTTCCCATTCCCCGGTGCGGAAATCCTGCCCCGAAACATTCCAGTCAGGCGCGCCCGCGTTCCAATAGATGCGCGGCCGACCCAACGTATGCAGCTCCCAGTTGATGTTGTTGCCAGCATCGAACGAGCCGAGGATGACTCCAACACGGGTGCCATTCGGAATGGTCGGCGACACCTTCACCCACACGGAAAAGCTGTTGGGAAGATCCGACCACGGCTTGGTCAGCTCAACGTAGTCCGCCGTGCCTTCCTTGAAATCAAATGCGCGGCCGATGATGCCAGCCACCTTGTGGTCACCGGTCTCTTCCACGAGTCGGACGATCCCATGGTTGCCCTCCGGCGAGAGATCCTGCACGGCGCCTCCCTGGGGCGCTGATTCCTCGTCAAACGGCAGATATAACAACGATCCAATCGCAGGATTCAACGGAGGCAGGTTGTAGGGCGCCATCGTGAAGGTCCACGCACCGGCATCCACCATCTCACCCGAGCTCGGATCGTTGAACCGGAGGG
>CAZDYB010000569.1:0-3408 GCA_964509045.1 uncultured Akkermansia sp. | reverse complement strand
CGGGACGAGCGCGTGCCGGTTCGTTTGCCAGTCCGCTGTGGCGTGGTGGCGGCGTGGTTCATGGGCCTCAGCCCCGAGACTTCTCGAAGAAGGTCAACAAGAAGGTTGCCAAGCTTGCCCTTCGGAAGGCTCTCAGTGAGCGACTGAAGGCTGGAGACATCCTGTTGGTGGAATCCCTCAGCCTTTCGGCACCCAAGACCAAGGAGTTCACCGGGATCCTCTCCCGTCTGGGAGTGGATGGGAACACAACCTTGATCGTGCTGGGTGGAGCTGATGATTCGGTGGAGCGCGCATCGAGGAATGTGGTGGGTGTGGGATTGGCCCAGGCCCAGACGATCAACACCTACGAGTTGCTGCGCTACGACAAGCTCGTTTTCACCCGTGAAGCGTTCAGCCAGGTGGAAGCCCGGCTTGCCGAATAATCCTCCACAAACACACGCCATGAACGCTTTTGACATCGTCAAGACCATCCGGATTACCGAGAAGGGCACCCTCCAGTCGGAGAAGTTCAACCAATACACGGTTGTTGCGGATCGACGGGCTAATGCACCCGCCATCAAGCGGGCGATTGAAGAACTCTTCCGCGTCAAGGTTCTTCGGGTAAACACCATGAACGTCCGGGGCAAGGCCCGACGTCAGTCCACCAAGGCTGCGGGTCGCACCAGCGACTGGAAGAAGGCTATCATCACGCTCAAGCCGGGCGAGAAGATCGATCTCCAGTAGCCCAGTCCGTGGTTTTCTGGCGGTCACGGCATGTCCGTGACCGCCTTTTCTGTTTCGAGGACGACTGATCTTGAGGGTGGCGGAGCATCAGCCCGGAATCCCTGATGGAGAACTCCCCAGACCTTTCTCGTCGGACAATCGAGGCTGGAACCTATCCCACAGACCCCTCGGCACGCTCTCGTTGGATTGGAGAGTCTCGAGGAGGCCGGATGCGGGTCGCTGTGGACCCGAGGAAGCCTGTTGCTTTCTGGGTGGAAGAAGAGCGTCAGGCAGATGGATCCATCCAGTCGGGTGTGACGATCCTGATCGCCAATCGTGAGTGTCCTTGGCGTTGCCTGATGTGTGATCTGTGGACCCAGACGACTGAGCGTCCCGTTGAGCCAGGGGATGTTCCGGCCCAGATCGAGTTTGCATTGGGGTCGGTTGGATCTTCGGTCGGAGGCTGGATCAAGTTGTACAATGCGGGATCGTTCTTCGATGCAGGGGCGATTCCTGCGGTGGATTATCCGCGGATTGCAGAGTTATGCCGTGGGTTTGGAAGGGTCGTGGTGGAGTCGCATCCCAAGCTGGTCGGGAACGCCACCTGGCGATTTCAGGGTGCGCTTGAAGGGAATCTGGAAGTGGCGATGGGATTGGAGACGGCGAACGAGGAAGTTTTGGGGCGCTTGAACAAACGGATCACCCTGGCGGATTACGAAGGTGCTGCGCGGGAATTGATTGGCAGGAATTGCGGGGTGCGGACCTTCTTGCTGTTGCAACCGCCGTTCATGAAACCGGAAGAGGCAGGGGAGTGGGCCTGCCGTTCCATCGACTTCGCGCAAGGTTGTGGATCGGACCCGGTGATTGTGATCCCGACCCGGGCAGGGAACGGGGCTATGGAACGGCTTATCAGATCCGGGGATTTTTCCATCCCGAGCCTGTCCCTATTGGAGAGAGTAGTGGAATACGGGGTGAAGCGGGGGCGCGGAAGGGTGTTCGGCGATTTGTGGGATCTGGAGCGGTCTGCTTTGAGCGGTGAAGACGACATCGCGATCCTGCACCGGTTGCGATGGATGAACCGGTATCAAACGGCGCCGATGGCATCCTGACGGAACGATCGGAGAACCCTTTCGATGATATCCAGGCCTTCAGCGAGTTGGGATTGGGGGAGATTGAGGGCTGGCAAGAGTCGGACGACGGAGGTTCCGCTGGGGATGGTGAGGACGCCAGCCTCGTGGAGGCGGTTCACCAACTGGATGCTGGGAGCGGAATCGGACTTTGAGAATCCCGGCATCTGGTCCTTGGGTCTGAGTTCGAAGCCTTGCATGAAACCGATTCCCCGGGCTGCGGTGAGGAGGTCGGGATACTGTTCGACCCAGGATTGGAGGCGTGCCTGCATCCAGTCGCCGGTGTGTCGGACGTGATCGGCGAGGTTTTCCCGGGCGATGACCTCAAGGATCCTGAGGGCGACGGCGCAGCCCAACGGATTGCCGCCGTAGGTGGTGCCGTGGCTGCCTGGACCGAGAAGATCGGGCAGGTTCACGCCGTGGGCGTGGTCGCGTACCCAGAAGGCGCCGATGGGAAATCCGCCGCCGAGGGACTTGGCCATGGAAATGCCATCGGGGAGGAACCGGTCTGCGCCGGGGACGTTTTCGAGGATCCGCTGGAAGCTCTGGAAGCGGCCGGTCCGGAAGTGGCCGCATTGGACGCCATCGATGAGGAGGAGCAGGCGGTGTCGGTCGCACAATTCGCGCAATCCCATCAGGTACTGGACGGTTGCAGGCGTGATGCCGCCCTCGCCCTGGATGCCCTCGATGAGAATGGCGGCGGTGGCGGGAGAGAGGGCGTTGGCGGCTGCGTCGATGTCATTGAAGGGGACATGGCGAAAGCCGGGTACGAGGGGGCCGAATCCCTGCTTCACCTTGTCCTGACCGGTAGCGGAGATTCCGCCAAGGGTCCGACCGTGGAATGAATTGAGGGCAGTGAGGATTTCGAATCGGCCGTCTGGATTGCCGAAGCGTCGGGCGAGTTTGAAGAGACCTTCATTGGCTTCGGCGCCGGAATTGCAGAAGAACACCTTGCCGGGTCCGATGAGACGGACCAGGGCGCGGGCGAGATGGGCCTGGGGACCGTGGTGGTAAAGATTGGAGATGTGGACGAGGCTTCGGGACTGTTCGATGAGAGCGTTGGTGATTTCTGGATGAGCGTGGCCGAGAGCGCAGACAGCGATACCGCCACCGAGATCGAGGTAGCGTTTGCCGGAGACATCCCAGAGTTGGCTGCCGGCGCCGTGATCGATGGCCAGATCGAAGCGGCCATAAGTGGGCATGACGAACCCGGAATAGAGCGCGAGGATTTCGGCGTGCTGATTCTGCACGATGGGAAGCGGAGCCGGAGCGAAGTCTCTCATCTTGGCGATGCGATTGACGGGTGAATGCTGGATGAAGGGCAACATTTTTCGGGGTGAGTTGGTGGGAACGGTCCAGAGAGGCGGCGGAATGCACGGGCTGGATAAAAGCGGGCAGGGAGTGGGCGTGATTCTACCAAAAAGCGTGGAGCGGCCCGGTTGGCACGGCGCTGGTTTACGGTGAGGGGTGGGACGTTTGACGAATCGGCGCAACGCGGTCGTGGGGACAGCGGCACGGCGGGAGCGGTCTGGAAGTTTCCGGACGTGTCGTGAAATCCGATTCGTGCGAAGCGGCGGTT
>CAZDYB010000568.1:2696-3412 GCA_964509045.1 uncultured Akkermansia sp. | reverse complement strand
CTTCTGATTCTCATCGAAGGTGAGGAAGCGCTGGCCTTTTACGATCAATGCCGCCGCTACATGGAGAATGTCAAAACCCCGATGCCCCCCAGCCAGGGTGTGCGTCGCTGACAGTCTCTTGGCCTCAGTCACCACATCCGCAAGGTTGCAGACCTGGATCTGGATCCGACCCTTGGCCCGATCCGCCTCGAATTGAGCCCAGAAAACAGCGGCTTCTCCCGGTGCGATCCCCCTGCGGAACTCGGCGAACCGAAGGGCATTGCCCAATTCATACTCATTCAACGGGGTGAGGGTCAGCACCGTCCGCTGCCGCTTCAACCATCCCACGGCCCGGGTCGAGTGGACGTCGTTCCCATAGAGGGAAAACAGAAAGCTCGTGTCCGCGCAGATCACCATTTTCCAGAAGCTTCGTGGACAATTTCCCGTGATTCTCCTGCTGACAGCACCCGGGACTGGGATCGATCCCGCTTCACTGCCGGGCTTCGGGACCAATCCACCGTCTGCGTGGATCGATCCTGCTCAGGGATGAGCCGGGCAATGACCTTTCCACGCTGGGTGATGACAATCTCCTCCCCCGCGTCAATCCAGCTCAGCAGGCTGGTATAGCGATTCCTCAGGTCCCGGACGGTTGCCGTCTTCATGATGCTCCATACTTGGAGCACATGCCGGACTGTCAAGCCTGCCCCAATGCCCGGGAGCGCGGGATTCATCCCGCA
>CAZDYB010000568.1:0-2686 GCA_964509045.1 uncultured Akkermansia sp. | reverse complement strand
TCTCAATGCCCCTTCTCATCGTTCGCGCAGGCATGTCCGCGTTCCCGCCGCGTTTTGACAATTCCCTGACAACCCGACCCACGCCTTCGCATGCAATGACCGGCGGAACATCGACTGGAATGCGAGAGATCCAATTCCTGCCACCCACCGTTTCGTCCGGGTTCCGGCATTGTGCCGATGACCCGTTCGGCGTTGAGTTCCACAAGTCTCCGCATGTCCATGGGCCAAGCCTTCCTCCACCGACAACTGCTGCTGGTCCTGCTCCCGATCCTGGCGCTGGCGGTGTTCGGTGCCATGGGACTGCGACGCGACCGTTCGGCCGTCGAAGCCGAAGCCCGCGATCGCGCCTCGGCAGCAACGGGCCAGTTCGCCGACCGGTTCGAAACCGAATGGCCGATCGCACTCCAAAAACGGTTGGCTCGGGCGGTGGAGGGGGATGGATTGGGCGAACGCTCCATGGAACTGCGCTTCGATCCGGTGTTGCGCTTGATCCAGCCCATCGAATGCCCCGACGCACCGACTCCCCCGGCATGGCGACGCATCCTTTCAGACTCCACCCGGGCCGCCCTCGAAGGACTGCGGCAAGCCGAGGCGTCCGGGAACATCGAACGCGTTCGCGAACAGGCCGCGATCCTGCAAGCGCCGGGTGCCTCGCCACCCGTGATTCAAACCCTGGCCGAGTTGTCGCTGCTCCGGACAGGAGCGATCACGAATGAGCCGAGCGCGGCCATGCTGGCCCTCGCGCAGCGCGCTCTGGAGGAACAATGGGTGAACGAGGCCGGTATCCCGCTGGCGATGTCGGCAGCGCTGTGGTTGATCGGGCAGGATCCGGCGGCCATGCGCTCAGCGGAAGGCATGTCGATCGCGCAAGGCCTCGTCCGGGCACAACCTTCGATCCTGACACCCCGCCTTCTGGTCGCCCTGCGGAACATTCCGGGCGAATCGGCTGACCAGGAGCGCATCGAAGCCCTGACCCGGGAATGGTGGGTGCTGGAAAAGCGGCGCGCAGTGGCCCGTCGACTGCGGGAGTTGCTGTCTTCGGGCGCACTTCCCGCAAAACCGTTCTGGGTGGATGCGAACCGTCGACGGTGGCTGGCCGTGTGCAGGATCGGTGAATCGGGATTGACGGTGCGTTTGTACCTACGGGAGACAGTCGAGCAGTCGGTGGCGGGTGCGAGGCAAGCCATCGGGAGCGTGGGGCTGCCGGCTGGAATCCGGATCGGTGTCAGTCTCTCCGGTGAGTCCCTTGCATCGGAGATCTCGCCTGATGGCCCGGCCTTCGCCGAGGTGATTCGCCAGATCGGCAACGGCAATTCGGACGTCGAGGGCGACCTGATGCCGGAAGCCCGGTTCCGCGCGGAACTCCACGAACCACAGGCGCTGTTCGGTGCGCAACTGCGTCAACAACGCCTCTTCGCGGGATTGCTCGCCGGCGTGGTGGGCATTGCCGGAGTCGGACTCTGGCAGACCCGACGGGCCTTCCTCCGCCAGTTGGCCTTGAACGAGGAGAAGACCAATTTCGTGTCCGCCGTCTCCCATGAACTGCGCTCCCCACTGGCATCGCTGCGTCTGCTGGCCGAAGCCCTGGCCGAAGGACGCGCGGAAGATCCGGCGAAGCGACGCGAGTATGCCGCCTTCCTGGTCCAGGAAACGCGGCGACTCGGAACACTCGTCGAGAACGTTCTCGATTTCTCCCGGATCGAACAGGGTCGGAAAGTGTACGCACGGGAACCGATCGACCTGCCGCGGCTGGTCCGCGAGACAGCGCGGATCCTCGTTCCCGTGGCGGAAGAAAGGGACGTGGCGCTGCGGGTGGAGGTGGCCCGCGAAGCCGACGCATTCGAGGTCGCTGCCGATGCACCGGCGTTGCAGCAGATGCTCCTGAACCTCGTGGACAATGCGCTGAAACACGCGCCACCCCGCTCCGTGGTCGATGTGCGATTGGAACCGGGACCGGATCGCGAACGGCCGGTGCGGATGATCGTCCGCGATGCCGGGCCGGGGATCCCCGCTGAGGATCACAAGCGGGTCTTCGAGCGCTTCTTTCGCCGCGGCTCGGAACTCCGACGCGACACCCAGGGTGTCGGCCTGGGACTGGCCATCGTCCGGCATGTGGTCGAAGGCCACGACGGCCGGGTCTGGGTGGAGAGTGACCCGGGTCAGGGCGCGACCTTCTTCGTGGACCTGCCCGTTGAACGCCGGATTTCGAAATCATGAACCCGCCAAGTCAGTATGATCCGCAGATGACGCAGATTGGGATTCGAGCTTTGGCAGCCGCAGATTTCACAGATTTCGCAGATTCCGGAACAAGCACACCCGAAAGGAATCAATTCACGACCAAGGTCGCCTCTTCCTTCTCCATCCCCTCATCTGCGAAATCTGCGGCTTTACCTCCCAATTCAGGTTCTTCAGAGGTTGAACCACGAAACACACGAAACACACGAAAGGGACTCAGCGCAGATTCGGGGCAGTGGGCTCCACCGATTTCACTGATTCCACCGATTCCACCTGAGGGACGGGGAAGGAGGCGGCCGCAGATTTCACAGATTTCGCAGATGGAGAGGCGGGGGAGTGATTTTGGAATGTTGGGTGGGTCGTCATTCGGCGGGTGCCCGGCTCGGCGTCTACCCAGGAAGCTTCATGATCTGCGAAATCTGCGAAATCTGCGGCTTTACCCGGCTTCCCC
>CAZDYB010000567.1:0-3427 GCA_964509045.1 uncultured Akkermansia sp. | reverse complement strand
TCGTCGAGACCGCCGAGTTCGAGCCGGTTCAGGGCGGCGAGAAGGGGTTCGAGATGGGTGGGTTGACCCATGCGGGCGAGGGCGACGGCGCCTTCGATCAGGGCCCAGGGGCGGTTTTCGGCGAGGACGCGATCGGACCAGCGGGCGACGGGTTGACGTTCGATGGCAACGCGTGCGGCGTAACGGACCCAGCGGTCGGGATGGGCGAGTTGGGGCCAGGCCTCGGCGCTGGCGGAGGTGTCGGTGCCGTCGGTGTGGAGGGCTTCCATGCGGCGTCGCAGGTGATGGGCCTCGGTGGCCTTGGGCCCGGAAGCGGGCGAGGTGCTTTCGTTGCCCACGTAGGAGACGCGATAGACGGCGGACTGGGTGCCGCGCCCGCCGATGGCAAAGTACATGGCGCCGTCGCGGGGATGGATGAGGACATCGGTCAGGGGCAGCGGTCGGCCGCTGACGAACTCTTCGCGTTCGGCCTTGTACCCGGCGCCATCGGGGGTGAGGTGGATGGCGTACATGGTGCCGTAGGTCCAGTCGTTGGCGAAGATGGCGTGTTGATAACGGGCGGGGAACTTCGCGCCCTGACCGGAGGCAACACCGGTCGGACTGCCGGGCCCGATGTCGACGAGTCCGGGAAGGCTGTCGGGATAGTAGGCGGGCCATTTGCCGGCGCCGGAACGCCAGCCGAGATCGCTGCCGCTGGTGGCAAGATTGATGCGTGTGGGCCGGTACCAGGGCGTGCCGGCGTCCCATTCCATGTCGGAATCGTAGGTGAACAGGTCGCCGAGACTGTTGAAGGCGATGTCGTACTCGTTGCGGTAACCGTGGCTGAAGAGTTCAAAGACCTTTCCGTCGGGATCGGTCTTGCAGATGTAGCCGCCGGGCGCGAGGACGCCGCGGGCGTGACCATTGGCATCCCAGAGCCGGGTAATGATCTGGTCCTCGGCCCAGGCGCGGGGAGCGCGGGAGAGTTCCATGTTGTTGGGGAGCTTGGTGTGGTTGCCGCAGGCGACGTAGAGGGATTTGCCGTCGGGCGAGAGGACGATGCCGTGGGGACCGTGTTCGCCGCCGCCTTCGATGCGGCGCAGGAGGGTTTCCTGGTCGTACTGGTCATCGCCGTCGGTATCGCGCAGGCGCCAGAGGCCGGTGCGACCGGCCTGTTCATTGACCATGACGTACAGGCTGTCGAAGGCGTAGAGGAGGCCATGGGCGCCACCGACGGAATTGGTGAGGCGTTCGACCTGGGCGGGGGTGGAGCCGTTGGGGGAGGGGAGGGTGAGTCGGAAAAGACTGCCGCCCTGGTCACAGGCGAGGAGTCGGCCCTTGGGATCGACGGTCATGCTCACCCAGGATCCCTGGTCGGACTTGGGCACGGCGTGGATCAACTCGACCTTGAACCCGGGCAGGACGTTGATGGAATCGACGGCGGTGACGCGGGGTGGTCCGGAGGGGCCGGCGGCACCGGCGAGGGCATCGCCCCAGGGTTCATCGCCGTACTTGGCGAGGACCTTGGCGGGTTTCCAATCGGTGCGACCGGGAACGGTGGCCTGCCAGGAGGCATCGGTTTCGATGAGGGATTCGCGGCCTTCGACGGGCTTGAGACGGAGACGGGCGACGAGTCCGGCCGGGCCGCCTTCATTGCGGGCCTCGACACGGAACTGGTGGGTTCCGGGCTTGAGTCGGGCGGTGAGATTGATGAGGGAAGGCGCGCTCCAGTCGCGATTGGTGAGGATGGGTTGTCCGTTGAGGAAGACCTTCGCGCCGTTGTCGCAGGTGAGGTGCAGGACGGCTTCCTTGAGGGGTTGGGAGACTTCGAAAGTGCGTTGGAAAGTGGCGGCATCCTCACTGCCTGGGCCCTCGGCCCAGATCCAATGGGTCTCGGCCTGGAGTGGAACCGAGGCAAGGCCCAGGGCGGTCAAGAGCAGCCGGGCGGTCCGGCTCCGAAGGGAAGTCAATGGCATGCCCTTACCAACAACGGAAATCGGTCGGATTCAATCCCCAAAACGGAATCGTGAGCAGGTTGGGATCCTCCGGTCTCTGCCCGGTCGGGGAACTCGACGGACGGACGGCCCCGGTTTGTTGCCGTCCCACAGCGGATTCTCCATTCCACACGGCACCGGCTACCGAACGTCGCCGGTCCGTGGGAGGGGGAAGTGTGGGAGCGGCGAGGGCCCCTCGCCGATTGACGGGGGCCGGCAACCGAACGTTGCCGGTCCGACGGTTGGCAACCGAATGGGCATGGGAACGGCGAGTGGAACCCACCGCTCCGGAACGCTGCCCGGGAGATGGAGGTTGTCCGTGCGGTTCGGGCGAACGTAGCGTCGAGCCGCATCGCAAAGTCATGCAGTTCCCTTTTTCCCATGCAGTCAGGGCACCGGTCCGGGTGGTGATCACCGGAGCCGGCGTGGTCACGGCCTTCGGTCTGGGTTGGGAGGCCAATGCGCGTGGGTTTCAAACGGGAACCGTGGCCTTTGGGCCGGTGACCCTGTTCGATGTGTCCCGGCAACGGACACGTCGGGCGGCCGAGGTACGGTTGCCGGCGCGGTTGCCTCCGACCGGATTGTCGGCGCGACAGGAGGCGCGGATGGAGCGGGCGGGTCGGATGCTGTTGTGGGCGGCGGCGGAGGCTTGGGGACAGGCGGGATGGAAATCGGATGGGGCGCGGATCCCGTTGGTGCTGGGGACGACGAGTGGGGGGATGACGCTGGGACAGGATTTCCTGCGGGCGGCGGTTGGAGCGGGTGGAGACCGGCGCGGGCAACCGACCCGGGTGACCCATTATCAACCGCAACGACAGGCCCTGGACCTGATGGATGCCTTCGGGTTTGGCGGTCCGGTTTCGATCGTGGCCAATGCCTGCGCTTCCGGGGCGAATGCAGTGGGCGAAGCTTTTGAATGGGTCCGGAGCGGACGGTCGAGTCGGGTGGTGGCGGGCGGGTACGATGCGTTGAGTGAACTGGTCTATGCCGGTTTCGATGCGTTGCAGGCGTTGTCGCCGACGACGTGTCGGCCGTTTGAGGCGGCCCGCGATGGCCTGGGATTGGGCGAAGGTGCGGCGGTGGTGTTGATGGAATCGTTGGAATCGGCGTTGGATCGCGGTGCCCCGATCCTGGGTGAGGTGCTGGGGTACGGGGCGGCGACGGATGGACATCATCTGACCCAACCGCATCCGCAGGGGGACGCGGCGTTGGCGACGATGCGGGCAGCCTGTGCGCAGGCGGGGATCGGAGTGGGGGAAGTGGGTTACATCAATGCGCATGGGACGGGGACCGTGTTGAACGACGGGGCGGAGGCGATGGCGATCGCGCGATGGGCGGGTGTGGAGGTGGAGCGGATCCGGGTGAGTTCGGTGAAGGGGTCCATTGGGCATCTGTTGGGCGGTGCGGGCGCGGTGGAGGTGGTGGCGTGCCTGATGGGATTTGGTGGGGATTGG
>CAZDYB010000566.1:0-3430 GCA_964509045.1 uncultured Akkermansia sp. | reverse complement strand
GCATCCATTTTCCGTCGACATTTTCTACTGCTGACTGCCGTGACCCTGCTGGGCCTGGCGGGTTGCAAGCCCTCGGACGGGTCGGGTGCCGGGAGTGGGACGGGATCGATCAAGGTGGGCGAGTTTGCGTCGTTGACCGGCAACGAGGCGGCGTTTGGGCGGTCGTCGCACCAGGGAACGGTATTGGCGGTGGAGGAGATCAATGCGGCGGGCGGGGTATTGGGACGGCAACTCGAACTGATCACCGAGGACAACCAGAGCAAGCAGGATGAGTCTGCGACGGCGGTGAAGAAGTTGATCTCGCGGGACAAGGTGGTGGCGGTGCTGGGAGAGGTGGCCTCGGGACGTTCGCTGGAAGCGGCGCCGATCTGTCAGCAGTACAAGGTCCCACAGATCTCGCCATCATCGACCAACCCGAAGGTGACGCAGATGGGCGATTACATTTTCCGGGTATGCTTCATTGATCCGTTTCAGGGAACGGTCATGGCCAAGTTTGCGCAGACGAGTCTGAAGGCGAAGAAGGTGGCGGTGTTGACCGATGTGGGGGCGCCTTACTCGGTGGGGTTGGCGACGTTCTTCAAGGAACGGTTTGTGGGAGATGGCGGGGAGATCGTGGCGGAGCAGAAATTCACGAACACGGACAAGGACTTCAAGGCGCAGTTGACGGCGATCAAGTCGGTGGCACCGGACGCGGTGTTTGTGCCGGCGTACTACAGCCAGGTGACATTGATCGTCCTGCAGGCGCGGGAGTTGGGGATCACCGTTCCGTTCTTTGGTGGTGACGGGTGGGAGGCGCCGGAGTTGTTGCAGGGCAGTGGATCCGGGGAGGCGCTGGAGGGCTGCTATTTCTCGACCCATTTCTCGCCCGACCAGGATTCACCGCGGGCGAAGGAGTTCGTGAAGAATTACGAGGCGAAGTTCGGGGCGAAGCCGGATGCGATGGCGGCATTGGGATATGACTCGGCGTTGTTGTTGGCGGATGCGATCCGTCGTGCGGGAGCGGCGGAGCCGGCGAAGATCCGGGATGCACTGGCGGGGACGAAGGATTTCGACGGGGTGAGTGGGATGATGACGCTGGATGCGGACCGCAACGCGAGGAAGTCGGCGGTGATCATCGGGATCCGGGGTGGGAAGTTTGAGTACAAGGAGACGGTGAACCCGTGATTTGCTGGAGCTGAACGGGAGGATTGGGGCGACCAGCATGAGCGAGTTCATCCAGCAATTGATCAACGGCCTGTCGGTGGGGGCGATGTATGCGTTGATCGCCATCGGGTACACGCTGGTTTACGGCGTGTTGCGGTTCATCAATTTCGCCCATTCGGACGTGTTCATGGTGGGCTCGTTCACCGGGTTGTATGCGGGGCGGGCCTTCAGCCAGGCGTCGTGGGCGGGTGGAGTGATGGTGATGCTGGTATCGATGGCGGCCTGTGCGGTGTTGGGGATGGTGATCGAGCGGGTGGCGTACAAGCCATTGCGGTCGAGGTCGAAGCTCACGGTGCTGATCACGGCCATCGGGGTGTCGATGCTGTTGCAGAACGTGGCCCAGCTGGTGTTCGGGACCAATCAACAGGCGTTTCCGGACACATTGCCGGCCACGACCTTCCAGTTGGGCAAGCTGGTGGTTTCGAGCAAGGACCTGGTCGTGCTGGGCTTCACCCTCTGCCTGTTGGGTGGGCTTGAATACATCGTGTTGAAGACCCGGATCGGAACGGCGATGCGGGCGGTGTCGTTCAATCCGCAGGCGGCGGCGTTGATGGGGATCCCGATTGACCGGATCATCAGTTTCACTTTCGGACTGGGATCGGCCCTGGCGGCGGCGGGTGGATTCCTTTGGGCCTACAAGTTTCCGCGGATTGATCCCTTCATGGGTGTGGCGCCGGGGTTGACGGCATTCGTGGCGGCGGTGCTGGGTGGGATCGGGAACATAACGGGGGCGGCCCTGGGCGGCCTGATGCTGGGCGTTATCGAGACGATGGTGAAGGGATCGCGTTGGTCGACGTGGACGGAGGCGATTGCGTTCGTGTTGTTGATCCTGGTGCTGATGTTCCGGCCTGCCGGGCTGCTGGGACGGGTGCAGGCGGAGAAGGTCTGAGGAGATTTGGATCAGGCGCGATGAAACATCCCGGGGCACGAAGATGGCTGTTGGTGGCGGTGGCGGTGGGATTGGGTCTGGGATGGGCGCAGGAGCGGTTGGATCCGTACCTTGTCGACATCCTGACGCGGATCGCGATCAACATCACGTTGGCGGTGAGCCTGAACCTGATCAACGGGCATGCGGGCCAGTTCAGTCTGGGGCATGCGGGGTTCATGGGGATCGGGGCATACACGGCGGCGGCGATGACCCTGTTTGCGGCACCGCATGTGTTGCCGGCGGGGGCGGGTGGCTGGCTGCTGGGAGCGTGGTTTCTGGTGGCATTGCTGACGGCGGGCGGGATGGCGGCGTTGAGTGGACTGGTGGTGGGTGCGCCGTCGTTGCGGTTGAAGGGGGATTACCTGGCGATCGTGACCCTGGGGTTTGGGCAGATCATTGCGGTGATCTTCAGGAACATTGAACCGTTGGGGGGAGCGTTGGGGCTCCAGGGGATACCGGCCCGGACGAACCTGGCCTGGGCGTATGGGGCGGCGGCCTTGACGGTGTATGTGGTGACGGCGCTGGTGAACTCGACTTACGGGCGCGGCTTCCTGGCGACCCATGACGACGAGGTGGCGGCGGAGGCGATGGGGATGAACACGACGCGCTACAAGATTGTGGCGTTTGTGGTGGGTTCGTTCTTTGCGGGGGTGGCGGGTGGATTGGCGGGACATTTCACGCTGTCGATCAACCCGCGTGGGTTCGATTTCAACCGGAGCATCGAGATCGTGGTGATGGTGATCGTGGGCGGGATGGGAAGGACTGCGGGGGTGATCCTGGCGGCGGCCCTTTTGACCCTGTTGCCGGAGGCCTTGAGGATGTTGGCGGGACTGTCGCCTTCCCTGAGGTGGGTGGGTGAGACGCGGCCGTTGCTGTACTCGATCCTGTTGATCAGCCTGATGCTGTTGCGTCCGCAGGGCCTGTTCGTGTGGAAACGGAAGGGGACAGCGGCATGAGCGCGTTGCTGGAGCTGGAGTCGGTGACGATCCGATTCGGCGGGTTGACGGCGGTGTCCGAGGTGTCGTTGGAGATCGGTCCGACGGACCTGGCGGGATTGATCGGGCCGAACGGTGCTGGGAAGACCACGTTGTTCAACCTGGTGACGGGGGTTTATCAGCCGACGGAGGGTGCGATCCGGTTGGGGGGGCGGCCGACGGCGGGGTGCAAGCCGTATGAACTGACGGCGCGTGGAGTGGCGCGGACGTTCCAGAACATCCGCCTGTTCCGGTCGCTGAGCGTGTTGGACAACGTGCGAGCGGCGATGCAGGTGCATCGGGGGGAAGGGGTGTTGAATTCGTT
>CAZDYB010000565.1:1717-3430 GCA_964509045.1 uncultured Akkermansia sp. | reverse complement strand
ACCCCGCCAACTTCTCCCCCACATACCGCAGCCGGTAACTGATCACCCGCTCGTTCCAGTTCGGAAACCCACGCTGGATCTGCCGAAGCCCGGCCTGCGCCTCCTCGAACAGCAACCCCGCCCGGCGCGCATCCGAAGTCTGTTCCGCCTGCTGGATCAGGTTGTACACCACGATGAACTGGTCGTCCGGGCCCGCCGCCCGGATCACCGTCATCCAGGTCATCAACCCGGATATCAAAAGTAGGAGCCGCCGCATGACCCGACCCTATACGCAACGCCTACTCCCGGCTCAAGACCCGGAAAAAACGAACTCCCGGCGCCACCGGCGGTACCCGCGGATCTTCCTCCACCCATTCCGCCACTCCCACCTCCGGAAACGTCAGCTTCCCCAACGCCACTTCCCACCCCTTCAGATCCCCGCTCCTCTCCACTTCATACCGTCGTCCCGGCGCCGTCCCGAACCGAAACCTCACCCCGCCCGACATCTCCTCGAAATCCCGGATCTCCAACACGCTCGCCCCGTCCTTCGGATTGGTCCCCACATCCCATTCCCGCAGGTTGCTCTTCCCATCCAGATCCGAATCGATCCCCGGCTCCGCGTCCAGGTTCCCGAAATGGAACCGTTCCCAATCGTCCGGCATGCCGTCGTCATCCGTGTCTTCCTCCCCCACCGCCACCCCCTCCAATTCAAGCTTCGGCGCCGTTCCCAACAGGGTCTCGCGCAAGTACAGCAACGGGTAAGCCCCCACCCCGCCAAACCCGATCTGCGCCGCCGGATGCAACGACGTCACAAAGAACCGCAACCGACCCTCCGCCAATCCCGCCTGTACATATCCCGCCACCAACGGATCCCCCAGGTCCACGTCGAAAACCATCGCCGTCCCTTCCATCACCGGTTCCCCGGGACTCAACCCCTCCACCTGCCCCACCGCCCAGGGCCGGATCTCGAACACTTCCCCGGTGAACTCCGAATTCGTCTGGCCCACGTTGTTGCTGATGTCCACCAACCCCCCATCCAATCCATGCACCGCCGCATACGCGTTCCGCGTCCCGATCGAGATGTTGCTCCCCGATGTCGGCCCCAACGGCCCGTACGGTGAATTCTCCCGGAACGTTGCCGCCGTGAACCCACCCCGGAACCCCGCCCCTGCCAGTTCCACCGGCCGTCCCACATCCTCGTCCGCCACATAACCCGGCTGGTTCGTCGCATACGTCCACACCGCATCATGCGTCGGGTCGTACTCAAACACCCCGTCCGAAGCCACCGTCACCGTCACCCGCAACCGCTTCAGCAGATAACGCGATGGCGGCAGGTTCGTCGGAACCAACCCCGCCGTGTCCCATCCCAACAACAACTGTCCATCACGGGTATCGAACCGCGGATCAAACGATCCAAACGTGAATCCCAGCGGCCGCGTCCCCCCGTCAAACGTGAACGGATACATCTGACGATCCATCGTCGGTTGCCCGGGTCGCAGATCGAATTCAGCCGACATCAGCCACCCGACCCCACCCAGGCCCACCAGAAAAAGGAGCCGGGCAATGGCCCGGCCCGTTCGAAAGGACAGTCGCATGGAAGGCATCCTGCCCGATTTCAGCGCCGACGCCAACCCACCGCCAGCAGGCCCATCGCGCCCAGCCCCAGCAACGCCCACGTGCCCGGCTCCGGAATCGCTTCCACCTGCGCCTTCGACAACACATCGAATGTCACCG
>CAZDYB010000565.1:0-1617 GCA_964509045.1 uncultured Akkermansia sp. | reverse complement strand
GCGATGTTGTAGAGATTGCCCGAGGACGGAATCACAAAGGCGTTCGGCTGGAACTGGAGGATCCGGGCGTCGGCATTCGACCCCGGCAGGTCCGGCAGGTTGCCCACCCCGTTGTTGGTCGCCACCGTGAACCGTTCCCATCCGGCGTACCCACTTCCAGCATCACCCCGATAGAACGGGACGAAAAACTCATTGGTCGCCGCCGGGACGGACACCATGCCTGCTCCCGCCAGCACAAACGCCGCGGACCACTTGTTGAAACTGCGCTTCATTGCCCGCGCAGAATGCCACGGGCCGGATTTCTTGCACGCCCGACCTTGCCAATTCCTCCGAGCGCGTTGTCCCCGGGAGCACAGGATCCATTCCGCAACCCCCGATCACCCTCAAATCGTTGCCGGAACCCGGAACCGGGGACACTGGCTCAGGAACCGGATCGGATTCTGGAAGATCACCCGGTCAATCGCCTCAACGCTCCAGCCGCGACGCCGCATCTCCAGGGCCGTGCGCGGGATCGCCAGCGGAACACTCTCACCCCAGTCACACGCCGAGTTCATCCACAACCGATCCGATCCATGCACATCCAGGATATCCACCGCACGGGCCGGACTGCATTTGCTCACCGGATACAGGGTCATGCCCGCCCAATGCCCACGCTCCATCACCATGCCCACCGTGTGCTCCTCCACATGATCAATCAACACCCGGCCCGGATCGATCCGTGAATCCGCCTTGAGGACATCCAGGATGAGGCGTGTCCCCTTCAGCTTGTCCTCCAGATGCGGCGTGTGGACCAGGATCAACTGTCCGTGCCGTGCCGCCAGATCCACGTGCATCTCCAGCACCCGCAGTTCATTGCGCGAATTCTTGTTCAACCCGATCTCACCGATCCCCAACACCGTCTCCCGTTGCAGGAACTCCGGGATCATCCCGATCACCGCCTCCGCCAACCCCACGTCCTCGGATTCCTTCGGGTTGATGCACAGCCAGCAATAGTGGGCCAGACCGTATCGCGCCGCCCGCGCCGGTTCATACTCGGTCAGTTGCCGGAAATAATCGCGGAAACCATCGGCTGAACTCCGATCAAACCCCGCCCAGAACGCCGGCTCACACACCGCCGCACATCCCGCCGTGACCATGTCCTGATAATCGTCCGTGGTCCGACTGACCATGTGACCGTGGGGCTCAATGTAGCGCATCGTGAAGTGTCCCCATCTTCACCCCCACCCCCACCCCACGCAAGATCCCCGGATGCGCGCGCCCAAGCCAGTCCTTGTCCCAGGAATGCCAACCGTCAGCCGGCGTGCGCGAAGCAACGATACCACCGGACCGCCGGGGATCTGCCATCCCCTCTTGTGCTCCCTGTGTCCTCTGTGGTGCCCCTTCGCCGGTTCCCCACCGGGCAACAACCCAATCCTCCCATGCTGTTCAAGCTCCGAACCAGGAGGTGTTCATCTGATCCCTCCCCAAAACCCATCCCGATCCGGTCATTCAGGCCTCAAACCAATCTCATGCAGACGCGCTGAAACAGGTTGGCTCCCGTCTCCTCGCCTCATCCCACCCGCCCCGATCCGGAACCCGAAAGCCCGTCTGAAGACTCCGAGGGGTGCAGCGCCGATG
>CAZDYB010000564.1:0-3431 GCA_964509045.1 uncultured Akkermansia sp. | reverse complement strand
TGACGGCGAAGGAGTTTGCGTTGCTTCGATTGCTGGTGGAGTCGGCCGGTGAAGCCGTTTCACGGGAGCAATGTCTCGACCGGGTCTGGGGCGTCACCGCCTTTCCCACAACCCGCACCGTGGACACCCATCTGGCAAGCCTGCGATCCAAGCTCGGCCCCGCCGCTGGAAGCCGGATCCGGACCATTCACAGGATCGGATATGCCTGGGATGCGAAGGATGTCTGAACCTTTTCAAAAGCATGACAATTGGCTGGGCTTGGAACGGCAAGGTGGGCGGCTGAAAGGTTGAATCATGAGGATCAAGACAACGATGGGGGTGCTGCTCGGATGCGCGTGGCTGACCCTGGCGCAATCGCCCGACCCGGTTCGTGAAGCGCTGGAGCGGGGATTGGCGGCGGAGGAATCGACACGGGACCTCGCAGGCGCAGCCAAGGCCTACACCGATGCCGTCGCCGCCGCGGATGCACGACGTGCAACCCATGCGACCGCACTGTTCCGACTGGCCGAAGTGCAGCGGCGCCAGGGCAAGACCAACGAGGCGACGGAGCTGTATCGTCGGGTATTGGCCGAGTTTCCGGACCAGGCGGAGATGGTGGCTGCATCGCGTCGTCACGTGGGAGAGGCCAGACCTGCGGCAGGTGGTTCCGGTAATTCGCTGGCCCTTCAACGACTAGGGATGCGGCACCAGGACCTGCTGCAGGCCGAGCGCGACCTGTCGCTGGCGACGGATCGGCTCAATCACTACCAGAACCTCAATGAGGATCAGCGACTGCAATGGCTGGCCCGCGAAGTGCCGACCTCACGGGCACGGATGCTCTTGGAGAAGATCGCAACGAGTCAGCAGGAGTTGGCGACCCTGATCACCAAGGTCGGACCCGGACACCCGGATCGACAGGCCGCGGAAAGTCTCTTGAAGGCAATCGAAGACCAGGTTTTTCAAGAGACGAGTTCGGCCCGGGAAGCCCTCCAATCCGAGATGACCTTCCACAAAGGACGGCTGGCAGGTCTTGCCGACCAGGTGCGCCAGTTGGAGAAGGAAACGGCCGTTTCACCGGGAATGCCAGGAGGCACGGCGCCAGGACCGAGCAACGAGGCAGAGCAACTGCTCGAAGACGAGATCCGCGTGGCGGAACAGCAACTGCTGGTGGAACAGCGGAAATTCGAGGCCGGGCGCGGAGAGACTGAAGAAGTACTCAAGGCACAACGCGATGTCCTGAACCTCAAACGCCAATTGGCCGAGAAACGGCAGCGTCGGGACCTTCTCGATGTCTCCCCTTCGGTCGGGAATTCCAAAACCGAGACCCCGGAGACATCGCCACCCGCATTGGATGAGGAAGAGAAGGAGATCGCCCGACTGCAGGGCCTGTACCGCAACAGTCCCGACCTGCTGAACAACCCGGGGCCGAATGGACTAACCCCATTGGCCCGAATGGAACTCCATTGGAACAGGCCGCACGCCTTGGGCAGACCCGGGTCCTCGCCTACCTGCTCGGTGATGGCATGCCCTCGCGGTCGGCGGAACAGCTTCAAGCCGGACTTCATTGGGCAGCAAATGGACAATTGGAAGCGTGCCGGATGCTCCTCGATGCGGGCGCTGATCCGAACGCGGGGGGGCAAGGCGAAGGAATTCTCCTGCTCCGAGTCGCACACGCCGGACATCGGGCGATTGTGGAACTGCTGTTGGACCGTGGAGCGAAGGTGGATGCGAGCATTCCCCGTAATGCCAACTCCTTTGACGGTGTTAAGAGATTCGAGCAGGGAACCACGGCGCTGATGGCGGCCGCAGCCGCGAAGCGCCTTGCGGTGATCGACCTGCTCCTCCAACGCGGCGCGAATCCGAATGCAATGGATTCCTACGACACGAGTGCTCTGGGAGAGACGGTTGTACTGGGATGGGACGAAGGAAGCCTCCGATTGCTGGAAGCGGGAGCCGATCCGGACATTGGATACGCTTTGCACATCGCATGCGGACTGCGGCCGACCATGGTCCGGGCACTGCTGGATGCCGGGGCTGACCCCAATCGGGTGATTGAAGACAAACCGGAGAATGTACGGCGCAGGAATTCGATGTACGGCACCCCTCTGCACCGGATTGTCGAGCTCCCACAGGGAGGGAAACTGGAGGCACTGAAGCTCTTGCTGGATGCCGGTGCCTGTGTAAATGCAGGAGACGCCTTCGGCAGAACCCCGCTGGATAGGGCCAGCACACCGGAGATGCGCGCCTTGTTGATCTCGAGGGGTGGCCGATCATTTCCGGGGCCCCACCCGATCCATGAAACTGGGCTGGGCAGTCCGAATGGATCGGGACCGACAATGATCTCGGGAGTGGTTTGCGGAGCCTTGGCATACCCGATCCCCGGCAATCGAGGAGCAGTCGTGCCGGACCAACCTCCGTCGCCTCGGCTTCGTCTGTCACAAATTCTCCAACCGCTTCTTTTGGCCGCGACCAATGTGAGCGGGTTTTCCCCGGACCTTTCAAGAGTCGTGGTAGCCGTGCGGACAAACCAAGCTGGCGGGCAGAGGATCGAAACTCATCATGGAGCGGGTTTGATCCTGGGAAACATGACCGCGGCACAGGATCCAGAGACCGGATATCTGACATGGCAGAGAGCCGGCCCCCTCTTCATGACCACCAACGACGTGCTTGCGATCCTGGCTTCCGGAGATCCGGCGAAGGATGTCGAGATTTCAGCGGATGCATTCACTCAGATCTATGTCCCGTTCAAGGCACGGGAAAAGTCGGCGAAGCCCACGCCCAGGCCGGCCTGGGTGGTCGCGCCGAAGGGAGCGGGTTTGGTCACCGTGTTGGGCGAGGTCCAACGCCCCGGCAACATCGAGATGGGTCCCGGAAAACCGATGGACCTGGTCCAGGTGATCGCGGCTTCCGGCGGACTCACCAAAAACGCCAATCGCAAACGCATCGTCCTGCGACGCGGCCAGAACGTGAAGCAGATCGATATTGATGCCGCCATGACCAACCGGGTGCCCGTGGAACCCGGCGACATCATCGAGGTCAAGCAGCAGGTCTTCTGATCCGGTCCAGCGCTTCGCACCCCCTGGCTGATTGCTGAAACGCCTTCGGCGTTGGGGGGAACCCGGCTTTCTCCCCCCAGAAACGATCCCGATCCCTTCAACTTCGTGTTGCACCTGCAACAAAAGGTTGATGGGTTCTGGGTCCGGAAGCGCCTGTTCACCGGGGAATTCTTTACCCCAGAAACGATTCCGATTCCGACCCCGACTTCGAAGGATTCCCGAAGCCACTCCCCGGTTTAGTGCCTGTCCCGATGAATTCTCCGTCCGGGAACATCCACCCCCACGGCAGGGCATGGATCTCGTCACCCCACGCCCAAGCCGGCCCGGCGTGAAGGATAACCGAACGTCGAAGGACCTTGCGTCGGCCAAGGCTCTTCTTGAACGCGGCCAACCCGG
>CAZDYB010000563.1:0-3444 GCA_964509045.1 uncultured Akkermansia sp. | reverse complement strand
GCGGCGAGGGCGACGTTGATCTCGCGACCGTCGCGCAGGTCCTGCAGAAGCGAACGGACGGTCTCGATGCCGAAGCGGCGGGTGAGGAAGTCGACGACCAGGTAGGCCTGGAAATAGGCGAACTGGAGGTGGAACGGGGATTTCGGGGTGAGGAAGGCGCTGCTGAGCTGGGACACCGGGGTGAGTTCGCCGCCAACGATCATGGAGCGGTAACGTGGATTGAAGCGTTGGCCCCAGGCGGGGTTGGCCTCGATCTCCTCATAGACGGAGATGCCTTCGCTGAGCCAGCGGGGCATGCGGTTCGCGGTGAGTTGCAGGGTGACGACGTGGGCGAACTCATGCCACAGCACGGCTTCCCAATTGGAATCGCGACCGCGGGTGGCAGCGGGTCCGTTGGCGGTGATGACGCGACCGAAGCAGACGCCGAGAAAACCGGGGTTGTCGGGCATGCCGAAGGTGCGGACCCCGAAATCCTTCTGCTCGGCGAACACCTCGACCAGGGTGGGTTCCTGCAATGTCACCCCGTAACGGGTGGTGAGGCGTTGATGGGCGCGTTCGAGAAGTTCGAGGACGCGCGGGCCGTACACGGCGGCTTCAGCGGAGGAAAGGCGGACGATGAAGTGCTCGTTGGTGAGCGTGGTGTAGGCCTTCAGGGTATCGCGCAAGGTGACGAGATTGTAGGCGGTGACGTCATAGCCATCCTGGCGGTTCACTTCCTGGGCGAGACGCCATCCCTCGTCTTCATCGCCGAGGCGGAGGAGATCGGTGGCGAGTTGGGCCTTGGCGGGGAGATGGGAGGGGTCGAAGGCCAGAGCCTGCCGTTGGAAGGCGGCGCCTTCGGCAAAGCGGTATTTGCGGGACAGCTTGAGGCCGATGAGGTGATCGACGCGGGGATTGGTGGGCCAGAACCGGAGCGCGTTGGTGCGGGCCTCGGCTTCGGCGGTGTTGTCGTGCTTCAGGTGGGCAAGGACGGCGCGCAGGGCCCAGGCCTCGGGATGATGCGGATTGACGGCGAGGATCTCGCCCAGGGTCTCGGCTGCGCCGGTGTAATCCTCGGCATCGATGCGGTGATCGGCGTATAGCAGGAGACTGGGAAGATGACGGGGGTTGATGCGGAGGGCGGATTCGAGGGATTCAACGAGGACGGCGCGATCGCCTTCGAGATGGGCGCGGGCCTGGCCGTAATGGAGATCGGGATTGCCGGGATGCAGCTTGAGACCTTCGGCGTAGGCACGACCGGCGAGGGCGTAATCGTGCTTTTCCAGGGCCAGCGCACCCCGGGCCAGGTAGGTCTCGACCAGGTCGGGGTTGGCCTTGCGGGCCGGTTCGAGGACGCGTTCGAGGATGATCTTGGGATCCGACCCCAGCTCGAGGGCGGCCTGGGCCAGGGCGACGATGTTCCGGGGATCGCGAAACGAGACGGCATCGGCGGAGACAAGGCTGCGGATCTCGTCGAGGAAACGCCGGGCCTGATTGGTGTCACCGGAGGCAAGGCAGGCTTCACGTCCGAGCCAGCGGAGGCGGAGGCTGCGGGGATTGGAATCGAGGGCGTTGGTGAGGACGGAACGGGCCTCGGGGTAACGTCCGACGGTGAGGAGCGCCTGGGCGAGGATGTGGGGCCAGTCTTCGTTCCGTGGATTTTCCGAGGTGCCGGTGGTGGCGAGTTGGATGGCGTCGGAATAGTTGCCGGTCCGGATGAGTTCGAGGGCTTCGGCGGGTTCAGCGGCCCGAAGCGGGGTGGTGAAGCCGGCACCGAGAAGGAAGAGGAACAGGAAGACGCAGCCGAGGCCCGGCCGCGGAAAGTTGTCCCGGCGACCCGGGCGATCCCGCGCCGGAAGTTCTCGGATCGGAGTCACTGTCTAGAGATGGCCCCGTAGGTGAAGAAGCTCAAGCCGCCGGAAGCGAAAGGTGAGACTCGATTCGGTGGGGGAGGTTACGGCGGGGCCGTATCCATGCCCTCCCTGCAGCCTGGAAACGGTTGGGGAACGGCCGGATGCGGGTGTTCAACGCAGCGCGATCTCGGTGAGCAGCGGCAGATGATCGGACGCGACGCTCTCCGAAAGGACTTCGCTCCGCACCACCCGCCAGCTTCCGCGGGGTCGGACGAGGATGAAATCGATGCGGTCCCGGGGATTCCCGACTGGGATGGTGGGTCGGGGATTTTCTGCGGCGGTATCTTCCCAGGATTCCAACAGGCGGCGCATGACCCGGCTTTCGGGTTGATCATTGAAATCGCCGGCGAGGATGGCAGGGGAATCGCCGTTGAACGCGGTGAGAAGTCGTTCGGCCTGGAGCCAGCGATCCTCGTCGGTGCGGGTGGCGTCGAGGTGGGCGCCGATGAAGCGGAGGACAGGCCAACCGGGAGGTTGGACGGATGCGGAGACGGCAATGCGTTGTTCGCGATTGCGGGGATTGGGGAGGAGTTCGACCTGGAAATCCGTGAGAGGCCACCGGCTGAGAAGCACCTGGCCGTACGCGCCGCCCTGTAGATCGATGGCCTTGCCGAACTCGCCCTGCAGGCCGGTGAGACGGCGGTATTCGGCGGCCTGATCGACCTTGCCGGTGCGTTGGGCGAGCACATCGACTTCCTGCAGGGCGACCAGGTCGGCTTGGCTGTCGCGGATGACCCGGGCAATCCGTTCGAGATCCAGTTTGCCGTCGACGCCTTCCCCGTGATGGAGGTTGTAGGAGAGGATGCGGATCGGGCGGGCGTCGGGCTGGGTGATGGAGGTGCAGCCGGCACCGAGGGCGAGGCCGGGAAGCAGGGAGGCGAACTGGCGACGGTTCATCCTGCGAGCGTGGGTCAAATGATCGGCTGATTACACCGATTTCACCGAAGGGTTGGTGTTTCGCACGGAGCGGCGACGTTCGGTCGCCCGAGGTGCGTCGATGGGAGAATCGGCTGTGGGACGGAAGAACATTGCCGCCGGTTTCATCGGGTTCCCTGGGTGGGCAGCGTCAACATGCACCCAACGCTTCCGTCGGGCCGATCCGTTCAGCCAGCCGCGGCATTCTCACGGGGGCGATCCGTCACGCTCCACTCCGCAATAAAGCCCAAAGCACGGCTGCGAGGATGACGATCAGGATCGCGCCGCCACAGATCCAGGCGACGATCCTCCGCCCCTTCCTATCGAAATCGGATTCGCCGAGCGCGCTCTGGTCACGGATCTCGGTGTCGGTCGTCCAGATCCGGGCAATCCACTCGATGAAGTCGAACAGCATGAGAGTACTCGTTTCGGTAAGGGATTATCAAAGGCCGCGCAGTCCGGTGGGCACGGCGGGCATCAATAGATGCTTTTCCCCAACCACCCTATTTTTGAAAGTTCCATATCGTCCCAGGCATGTCCTCATCCGAGACAACGGTGTGATCCTTACGCCGGAGGCGTTTTAGCCGGTAGCCAACAACTGAGGTAAGCCGTTCAAGGGTTTTCACTCAAGCCGTCC
>CAZDYB010000562.1:0-3449 GCA_964509045.1 uncultured Akkermansia sp. | reverse complement strand
CCCAACATCATCTTCATCCTCACCGACGACCAAGGATACGGGGACATGTCCTGCCACGGGCATCCCGTCCTCCGCACTCCGCACCTCGACCGCCTGCATCGGGAAGGCGCGCGGTTCACTGATTTCCACGTCAGCCCCACCTGTTCGCCCACCCGCAGCGCCCTGTTCACCGGTCGTCACGAGTTCCGCAACGGCGTCACCCACACCATCCTCGAACGCGAACGCCTTGCCCCGGGCGCCGTGACCCTCGCTGAAACCCTTCGCTCAGCCGGCTATTCCACCGGCATCTTCGGCAAATGGCATCTCGGCGATGAACCCGCCTATCGCCCCGACAAACGCGGTTTCGACGAGGTCTTCATCCATGGGGGCGGCGGCATCGGCCAGACCTATCCCGGTTCCTGCGGCGATGCTCCAGGCAACACCTATTTCGATCCTGCCATCCTCCACAACGGCCGGTTCGTAAAGACCTCGGGATACTGCACCGATGTCTTCTTTGCACAGGCGATCTCCTGGATGGATCGGCAACGCGGCACCCAACCCTTCTTCGCCTACATCTCCCTCAACGCACCGCACGCACCGCTCCAGGTCCGTCCCGAGGACGAAGCCCGCTACGCCGGCCGCTTCGCCAACACCAACGCCGCCCGCTTCCTCGGCATGGTCGCCAACATCGATGACAACGTCGGTCGCCTCCTGGATCGACTGGCCGATTGGAAGATCGAACGGGATACCCTCGTGATCTTCATGAATGACAACGGCACCGATGGCGGTGTCCTCGCCGATTTCAATGCCGGCATGCGCGGCAAGAAGGGCACCGCATTCCTCGGCGGAACCCGTGCCGCCTCCTTCTGGCGCTGGCCCGGTACCCTCACCCCGGGGGACCGCACCGGCCTCGCCGCCCACATCGATGTCCTCCCCACCCTCGTCGAGGTCGTAAATGCCCCCGACGACCCCCGCCGCACCGCACAGATCGAGGGCCGCTCGCTGTTGCCCCTCCTCAAGGATCCCGAAGCGTTGTGGCCCGATCGCACCCTGTTCACCCATCTGGGTCGATGGAAGCACCGGGCGAGTCCAGAGACCGCCCGATACCGGATGGCCGCGGTGCGGACCGAGCGTTGGCACCTCGTCTCGGCCGCAGGAGGCAGGGAGCCCGTCTGGATGCTCTTCGATGCAAAGGCGGATCCCGGTGAGAAGCAGGATCTCGCGGAATCCCACCCCGGCGAAGTGAAGGAACTGGCGGCCCGGTTCGATGCCTGGTGGGAATCCCTGCCCCCCTATCTGGTGAACGAACACGTCGAGGCGCCCCGGGTGAATCCGTTCAAGGAAGCATTCTGGCGCCAGTTCGGTGGCAGCGCTTCGGAAGAAGACCTTCGCCTGATGAACCCCGCGCTGAATCCGGCCACGCGTCCATGATCCGATTCAATCGTTCCCACAAAAAAGTCCCGCGCCCCTGAGGCCCGCAAGACGACCTCTCCGCTTGCCCGATACCCGACCCGTGGAAGCATCCGACCGGGATGAATCCGTTCCGCCTATTGACCCTGATGATTGCCTCCGCCTTCTCTGCCGTGGCGGCACCACCCCTCACTCCGATCACCTTCCAGCTCGACTGGAAGTTCAACGTCCAGTTCGCCGGCATCCTCACCGCCCACGCCCGCGGCTGGTACCGCGAGGCCGGCCTCGATGTCACCCTCCTGCCCGTCGACGCCGACAACAAGGTCCTCGAAAGGGTCGTTGCCGGCACCAACTGGGTGGGTTGCATCGATGGCGGTGTCCTCGTCGCCGCACGTGCCCAGGGCGTTCCCGTGCGCGCCTTCGGAACCATGCTCCAGGGAACCCCCAACGGCCTGCTCAGCCTCAAGTCCCGCGGCTTCACCCAACCGTCCCAACTCCGCGGCAAACGCATCGGTGTCCATGCCGACGGCAATCGCGCCATCGATCTCGTCCTCGCCGCCCAGGGCCTCAAACCCGCTGACGTCACCCTGGCCCCCTCTTCCCATGACGTCACCCCGCTCATCCAGGGCGACATCGATTTCCTCCAGGGATACCTGATCGATGAAGCGGTTGAACTCGAAGCGCGCGGGCATCCCGTGAACTTCCTGCCCTACGACGAATACGGTTTCCCCGGCTACTCCCAAGTCTATGTGGCGACCGAAGGGATGCTCCGCACCCGACCCGATCTCGTACGACGCATCCTGGATGTCTCCAACCGCGGTTGGCGCGAGGTCCTGCGCGATCCCACCACCGCCGCACAACTCGTCGTGTCCCGCTACTCGCCCGATTACGATCTCGCCCAGCAAAAGGCTTCCCTCGCCCGCCTCCTTCCCCTGCTGACCCGCGAATCCGGCCCGGACGGCCTCGGTTCCATGCGCAGCGCCACCTGGCAGGCCATGGTCGACAGCTACTCCCGCGCCGGTCTCGCCACGCGACCGTTGAAGGCATCCGATCTCGTCACCGACGCCCTTCCACCGTCCGCTCCCATCCCGCTGATGGCCGAGGTGCGTCCGCTGATCCCCCTCACCTTCCAGCTCGATTGGAAACCCAATGCGCAGTTCGCCGGACTCCTGCTCGCCCAGGAGAAGGGGTGGTTCCGCGACGCCGGTCTCGACGTCACCTTCCTGCCCGTTGACGGCGGCATGAAGATGGTCGAACGGGTTGTCGCCGGTACCAACTGGCTGGGTTGCGCCGAAAGCGGCGTCCTCCTCGCCGCCCGCGGCCGCGGCGCTCCCATCCGCGCCTTCGCCACCATGCTCCAGGGCAGCCCCATGTCCCTCATCAGCAAAAAGCCCGCCGGCATCACCCAACCCTCCGATCTCATCGGAAAGAAGCTCGGCATCCATCCGGATGGCCAGCAGGCCCTCGACATCCTGCTCCAGCATTCCGGTCTGCGCCGGGATCAGATGACCGTGCTGGAAAAGCCGCATGACCTGTCCCCCCTGCTCAGCGGCGAATGCGATGCCGTCCAGGGCTACCTCATTGATGAAGCCGTCTCGCTCGAAACCCGCGGTGTTCCCGTCAACATCCTCCCATTCCATCGTCACGGTTACGCTGCCTACTCCCAGGTCTACTTCACCAGCGACACCTTCCTCGCCCGCCATCCCCAGGTCGTCGAAACCTTCCTCAATGTCGCCAATCGCGGCTGGCGTGCAGCCGCCCAGGACATCCCCGGCACCGCCCGCCTCATCGTCCATCGCTTCGTCCCCCTCCTCGACTTGCCTTACCAGGAGAAATCCCTCGGGAAGGTGGTTGAGCTCATGCGGCTGGAAACCGGTCCCGGCGGGGAAGGCCGCATGAAGCGCGACACCTGGGACCGCGCCATGACCGCCTTCAACGCCGCCAGCCCGCACCCCCTCAGGACCGATGACCTGGTCGAGTTCCGCATCGCCGACAAGCTGGCGAAGTCCCAGCCATGATCCTGCGGGTCCTCCACTTCTCCCCGGGCAGCGCCGACGCAC
>CAZDYB010000561.1:0-3451 GCA_964509045.1 uncultured Akkermansia sp. | reverse complement strand
CGTGACCGCTGCGGTTTCCCAAGGCCAGCCCGCCTTGGGAACGGGGTTGCTGCATCCGGTCGACGGGCACGTCGGCCACCCGGGCCATCCCAGGGCATCGGTCGCCGGGCTCCCTCAGCCCTGGGCTGAATTCCGGGTCCCCGTTGGGGACGCAGGCCGGGCAGGCGGCGGCAAGGGGATCAGGTGCGGGCCAGATCGGCGCGGAGGGCTTTCTTGTCGACCTTGCCGACGCTGGTGCGGGGGAGGGTGGTGGCGAATCGGATTTCGGTCAGGACAGCGCGTTTGTGCAGGGCGCCGGAATCGATGGACCGATGCAGGAACTTGCCGAGATCCCGTTCGGTGATCCGGCCCTGGAAACCTTCCTTGAGGACGACTTCGGCATGGGGTCGCTCATCCCATTTGGGATCGGGACGACCCACGACGGCGACTTCGCGTACGGCTTCGTGCTGGCTGAGGGCGTTTTCGAGTTCGACGGAAGAGATCCATTCGCCGCCGATCTTGACGACATCCTTGAGGCGGTCGGTGATGCGGATGTAGCCCTCGGGATCGACGTAGGCGATGTCGCCGGTGTGGAGCCAGCCGCCATGCCAGAGTTGGGCGCTGCGGTCGGGGTCGCGATGATAACCGGCGGTGAGCCAGGGGCAGCGGAGGACGAGTTCGCCGACGTGATCCTTGCCGGGGGGGAGGAGTTGGTCATCGGAGCCCCAGATGCCGACCTGGACGAGTGGGATGGGGAAGCCGGTACGGGTGGCGATTTCGAGTTGGGTGTCGGGGTCGGAGTTCTGGTGTTCGGGTTTGAGGAAGGAGACGGCGATGACGGGACAGGTTTCCGACATGCCGTAGCCACCGAGGATGCGGATCCCGCGGGCCTGGGCCTGGAGGGCGAGACCCTTGGGCAGGGCGGCTCCCCCGATGACGAGTTTGAGGCGGGAGAAATCCACGGCACCGGAGTTGGGATGGTGCAGCAGCATCTGGAGGATGGTGGGGACGCAATGGGAGAAGGTGGTCTGATGTCGCTGGATGAGATCGAGGAGCATCTGGGGTTCGTAACGCCCGGGATAGACCTGTTTGAGGCCGAGCAGGGTGGCGAGGTAGGGGATGCCCCAGGCGTGGACGTGGAACATCGGGGTCAGCGGCAGGTAGACATCTGAAGCCCGGAGGGACGCGGGTTTGTCGTGGGCGGCGAAGGTCATGCCCGCGGTGAGGGTGTGGAGGACGATCTGGCGATGGGTGAAGAATACGCCCTTGGGTTCACCCGTGGTGCCGGTGGTATAGAACAGCGTCGCCACGGTGTTCTCATCAAGGTCCGGGAAGCTGAATCCTTTGGGGGCAGCGGCGATCAGGGTTTCATAGTCGCCCGCCAGGGGGAGATCCGTCCGGAGGGGTTCGCCGTGGTCAGTCAGGGAGACCCATTTCCTGACGCAACCCACCCGCGGGGCCAGGCCTTCGGCGATGGGCAGGAAATCGGGGTGGAACAGCACCAGGGAATCCTCGGCATGAAGCAGGGTGTAGGCGATCTGCTCGGGGGTGAGCCGGACGTTCACCGTATGGAGGACCGCGCCCAGCATCGGCACCGCGAAGAAGAGTTCGAGGTAGCGGTGGCTGTCCCAATCCATCACGCCGATCCGGTCGCCGGGTCGCACGCCGAGTCCGGTGAGGACATGGGCGAGTTGTTCGACGCGATCCATGAATGCGGCATAGGAGAGTTCGCGTTGGTCGCGGTAGATGATCTTCTGGTCGGGTGTCCAGGTGCGGACATGGGTGAGGATGTCGCGGATGAGGAGCGGTTGGACCTGGCGCGCGACCCAGGCGGACGAGGGGGTTTCCATGGTGGGGATAGGAGGGGTTGGATGGAGGTGAGGGGATTTGAAGGGGGTGAGGGAGGGTGGGTGACGGGGCTCAGGGAAGCCTTGGCAGTTCGATTTCGGAGACATAGACGTGGGTGCGGCCTTGGTGGGAGGAGTAGTAGCTGACCCAGAGTTTTCCTTCGTGCCAGACCAGGCCGGGATAACTGGTGTCACCTCCGCTCGGCAGGGTCAGGAACTCCTCAAGGCGTCCCTTGTCGGGGTCCACCCAGCACAGGGCGGTCCGAACCGTGCCGTCGTACAGGCGCACCCCGGCCAGAAGGCGGCCATCCGGCAGACGCAGCAGTTGAGGACCGCCAATCCTCACCCCGAGATCTTTCCAGGTCCAATCACGGTAGGGCGGCCGCGCCTGCCCGAGCTTTCCCGTGCCGGGTTCGCCATCGCGTCGCAACAGGCAATGGCAGGTGTCATCCGGCAGGAACGCGAGGCCGGCCTCGTTGGGCTCTGGATCGGAGAAGAGCGTGGGAAGGACCGTCTCGAACCGGCGCCCATCCCGGGTCCGGTACAGCCGGGTGAACTTCTCGCCGGCGGTGCTGTAACCGACTCCAAGGGCTTCCTTCCCGTTCCAGCCGATCCGCCACAGCCAGACATCGGGATCCCCCACCGCAACTTCGTGGGTCCACTCCGAGCCGTTGTCCGAGAACCACACGAGGGACTGGTGTCGAACCGGTCCCGGTCGAGGCAGCGCGACTGCCCCATTGAGCATCAGTCGACCTTCCGGGGTCACCGTGACATGGGGATCCCGAAGATCACCCCGGGTGGAGGTGATCCTGGCGATGGAATCCCAATCCCGACCGTTCACCGAGCTGACCACCCGGATGGCGCCGTCGGGGGACACGTGGCCTGCGCCCTCCCGGAACACGCACCAGAACCGGTCCTTCCAGCGGACCAGATCGGTGAAGGCGTTGTGTGGGGCGGAATCGCTGACACGGACGGTGTGTCGGATGCCGGGTTCGGCGCCGGTGAGGGGGGCGAAGTGCAACACCGCCCCCGCAATGAGGGCCTTCAAGGGGATGGGGAAACGCATGGAACACCCCGATGTTGGGGTGTCTTCGCGGCGAGTGGAAGTGCGATGGAGAGAGCCCTGTTCCAGTCATCGCGCCGGGGGCTCATGCGCTTTCGAACGGGGAGATGCCTTGGTCGGACGGCATGCTGTATCCAATCGTGGATCGGGTGCGGGACTCTTTCCGATTCAGTTCAGGATTCGGGCCCGGAACAGGATGCTGGACGCCTCGTTTGCCGGGATCTCGAATTCGGCCTCACCGGTGAACGGGTCGTAGACTTCCACCGGGACCCAGTGGGCGCCGTCCACCCGACGCTCCAGCAGGTAACGAAATCCAGCGGCGCCGGTCAGGCGGAACCGGATCCAGCCGGGTTGGTTCGAGGGTTCGGCATCGATCCGGCCCACGCTGAATCCGGGTAAACCGGATTGGAGTTGGAATCGGGGCAAATCCGCCAGGAAGGCATCCGGATCCGTCAGCCCTTCCGCACCGGTCATCGGAAGCAACGTGGAACGACCGAACCGACCTCCCAGGGCGCGTGCTTCCTCGTAGGTCGCACCGGCCTGACCGTCCCAGGCGCGGACC
>CAZDYB010000560.1:0-3460 GCA_964509045.1 uncultured Akkermansia sp. | reverse complement strand
GTTGCACGGGGCAGGGGCCGCGTTGCCCGGACTCCTCGCCCACGAACTGTTCCACGTGATCTCCAGAGCCAATCCGGCCCTTCGCGATCGACTGTATCACATCATCGGATTCGAACCTTGCGGGGAGGTGAAACATCCGCCCCAGCTCCAAGACCGTCGCCTCACCAACCCGGACGCGCCGGTCAACGCCCACGCCATCCAATTGACTTTGGAAGGCACCAGGATCTGGGCGGTGCCGATCCTCTACGCCAACACCGCCGTCTATGACCCGGCGCGGAGCAAATCCTTTTTCGACCACCTCACGTTCGAGTTTCTACCCGTCGAACTCCTGCCCGATGGCGGACATCGGGTGCCCGGGGACAGGCTCCGGTTGGTGTCACCCGAAAAGGCGGAAGGCTTTCAGGACAAGATCGGACGCAACACCGGCTATGTGATCCATCCCGAGGAGATTTGCGCCGACAACTTCATGCTTTTGCTGACCGGGGTGACGACCGCCAGGACACCGGGAATCCTCGAAAGGATGAAGGACGAACTCTCGCGGTAGTTTCACCTCCCCTGCCCGCATCCCCGCGCTTGGCTTCCGCACGCCGACGCCGTCATCCTATCCCCATGAAGCCGTCCCCCCGTTACCTCGCCGCCATCGCGCTCGTCGCAGGCAGCCTTCACGCCGCCGATGCCCTGGTCCCCACCTCGATGCTGTCGGTCTCCGATCCTGATCTCGAAGTCACCGTCTGGGCCTCGACGCCCATGCTCCGCAACCCGACCAACTTCGACTTCGACCAGGACGGCCGCATCTGGGTCGCCGAAGGCGTCAATTACCGCGGTCATTCCAAACGCCAACCCGAAGGCGACCGCATCGTGATCCTCGAGGACAGCGATGGCGATGGCGTCGCCGACACCCGAAGCATCTTCGTCCAGGAACCCGGTCTCCAGGCACCGCTCGGCCTCGCCGTCATCGACAACCGGATCGTCGTCTCCGCCGCGCCCGACCTGATCGTCTACACCGATGTCAACCGGGACCGGAAGTTCGACCCGGCCGTGGACAAGCGCGAGGTGCTCCTCACCGGCTTCAACGGCCGGCAACATGATCACAGCATCCATTCCATCACCGTCGGTCCCAATGGCCAATGGTACTGGAACGCCGGCAATTGCGGCGCCCTCTTCACCGACCGCTCCGGCAAGACCTTCCGGATCGGCAGCGCCTACGGCGATGGCGGTCGCGATCCCCTCTTCAACGCCACCCAGATCGCCGGTCAGGCCAGCGACGATGGCCATGTGTGGATCGGTGGCTTCGCCGCCCGCATGAATCCCGACGGCTCCCATGTCCGCATCATCGGCCACAACTTCCGCAACAGTTACGAACAGACCGTCACCTCCCATGGCGACGTCTTCCAGAACGACAACGATGATCCCCCCGCCTGTCGCACCACGTTCCTGCTCGAGTACGGCAATGCCGGCTTCTGTTCCTTCGACGGCAAACGTTCCTGGGGCGCAGACCGTCGGCCCGGCCAATCCGTTCCCACCGCCCAATGGCGCCAGGAAGATCCCGGCACCATGCCCTCCGGCGATGTCTATGGCGGCGGATCACCCACCGGGATCGCCTTTTATGAGGACGGCGCGCTCCCGAAGAAATTCCGCGGCCTGTTGCTGAGCTGCGAACCCGGCCGCAATACCGTGTTCGGTTACCTGCCCAAACCCGAGGGCGCCGGATTCAAGCTCGAACGTTTCGACTTCATCACCAGCAACAAGGAAGGCGAGTTCGCCGGCACCGACTTCAAGGGCGGCCGCAACGAAACCCGCGACCTGAAGACCATGTTCCGCCCCAGCGACGTCGGCGTCGGCGCCGATGGCGCCATCTATGTCGCCGATTGGTTCGATGCCCGGGTCGGGGGCCATGCCGACTGGGACGAAACCACCTCCGGCACCATCTACCGCATCGCTCCCAAGGGATTCAAACCGCGCCTCGCCAAGGCGGATTTCTCCACGGTCAATGGCGCCATCGCCGGTCTGAAGAGCCCGGCCGTCAATGTCCGCGGCACCGCACAGGAAGCCCTCCGCAAACACGGCACGAAAGCCGTCAGCGCCGTCAACCGCCTGCTCAAGGACGAGAATCCTTACGTCCAGGCCCGCGCCGTCTGGATGCTCGCCGATCTCACCGGCAACAAGAAGAAGGAGATCGACCGCCTCCTCGAATCGAAGGATCCCAACATCCGCCTCGTCGCCTTCCGCGCCGCCAGACCGCTTATTGAGAATTCCCCGGATGGCACCGATGCCTTCATCCTCAGTTGGCTCAACAAACTCGCCGCCTCGGATCCCTCGCCCGCCATCCAACGCGAAGTCGCCCTCTTCCTCCGCGACATTCCGTCCGCCAAGGCCGGTCCCATCCTCCTCTCCCTCGCCCGTCGTTTTGACGGACAGGACCGTACCTGGCTCGAAGCCTGGGGTACCGGCGCCAAAGGCAAGGAATCCGAGGTCTATGACCTCATCAAGCCCACGCTGGGACACACCGATCCGCTCCAGTGGTCCGACAGCTTCGCCTGGCTTGCCTGGCGATTGCACCCCGCACAGAGCGTCTCGGATTTCAGGACCCGCGCCCTTTCCACCACGCTCGATGACGCCGCCCGCAAACGCGCGTTGACCGCCATCGGCTACAACGCGACCCAGACCGCCGCCGAAGCCGTTCTCGAAATCGCCGCCAAGGCCACCGGCACCGTCAAGGCCGAGGCCATCTGGTGGTTGCTCAACCGCAAGGATTCGTCCTGGAAGGATTTCGGCATCAACGCCGCCCTCAAGGCCCGCGGCATCTACGATCCCGATTCCGTCGAACTCACCGAAGCCGTCGTCCCCGCCCCTGAATCACCGAAGTTCACCACCAGCACCGTTCTCGCCCTCACCGGCGACGTCCGCCGCGGCGCCGAGAAGTTCCAGTCCGTCTGCGCCAGTTGTCATCGCGCCGGCGATCTCGGCACCGAGTACGCCCCCAACCTCACCGGCTGGGCCCGGCGCCAGACCACCGAGGTCCTCTACAATTCCATCATCAATCCCGGCGCCGACATCGCCCAGGGCTTCAACGGCACCCAACTCAAGCTCAAGGACGGCAGCGAAATCCACGGACTCGTCCTGTCCGAAGGCGACCCCGTCATCGTCCAATCCGCCGGCGGCCTCACCCAGACCGTCCCCAAGAACCGCATCGCCGAACGCAAGGGCCTCGGCCGTTCCCTCATGCTGAGTGCCGATCAACTCGGCCTCGCCCCCCAGGACATCGCCGACATCGGCGCCTGGCTCCGGACCCGGTGATCCCGGGCTCGGAATGGGTGGGTGATCGAATGCCCGCTTCAACGCCATACACCCCGTGCCCGCCGTCGTCTTCATCCCGAAGGGATGGGAGCAACTAGCCCGGGGTCGCGAAACGCACCCCGGGTCGGAAGGCGTAAAGGAAAACTACCCCGGAGGGGTTGCA
>CAZDYB010000559.1:0-3467 GCA_964509045.1 uncultured Akkermansia sp. | reverse complement strand
ACAGCAGACTCTGGATCTGTTTGTCATGGTTCAAATCCATGTCGGGCAGCCAACCTCTCCGCGAGGTCGGCGTCATACGCTTCCTGTTTTTCGGCTGCCCGCTTTCTGAACCAATCCCGGACACACGGTTCCAGGCTGCATTGCCCCGGGACGCGTCCTCCCCAAAAGCACAGCAGTCGTGACATTCAGGATCCGCCATTTGCAGCAGGGCCGCTCCAGTCGTGAATGAAATATCCAGGATCATGGGACTATTTCCGTCCTTTCGTCAGGATCCGGTCGCAATCCGCCACACTGCATTTCTCCAGCAGCTCTTCGTTGACCATCACCACCGGCGCAGTGCCGCAGCTGGCGAGGCATTCCACAAACTCAACCGTGAACTGCCCGTCCGCAGTGGTCTGCGGCCCATGCTTGTGGGCATCCAATCCCAGCTTGCCGATCAGGTGCGCCCGAAGCTCAGCGGAGCCCGCCAACGCACAGCTCAGTGTACGACACACCTTGATCTGGGTCTTCCCCAACGGTTCCTGTCGGAACATGGGATAGAACGTGACCAACTCGTGGACGTTGATGGGCTGCAATCCCAGCTTCTGGGCCGTCCATTCCACCGCTTCCCGCGGCAAATGGCCGAAATGCTCCTGCAGGGCATGGAGGAACATCAGCGACGCACTCCGCTTCTGCGGGTAATGCGTCGCCAACTCGTCCAACTCGATCTCCAATGTCCGGGGTACCGAAAAGCTCATGTTCAATCCACAATCACCGGTCCGCCTCACCCATCACAAAATCGATCGATCCCAGGATCGTCACCACATCGCTCATCATGTGCCCCGGCAACAGGGCCGGCAGGATGCTCAGGTTCACAAATGATGGCGCCCGGATCTTCATCCGATGAGGCGTCCCACCACCACGGCTGTTGATATAGAATCCCAGCTCTCCCTTCGGGTTCTCGGCCCCGAAATAGATTTCGCCAGCCGGTGCATTGACCCCCTGGGTCACCAGGATGAACTGGTGGATCAACTCCTCCATCCCGGTCAAAACCCGATCCTTCGACGGAAGGACAATCTTTCCATCCCCGATCTGGATCGGCTCCCCCGACGCGTTCTCATATCCGCCAGGGATCTTCTGAAACGCCTGACGGAGGATGCGCACGCTCTGGCGCATCTCCTCCATCCGTACCAGGTACCGGTCATAGCTGTCACCGGTGGCCCCCACCGGCACGTCGAACTCCAACTCCCGGTAACAGAGGTACGGACTCGCCTTCCGCACATCGTAATCCACCCCGCTCCCACGCAGGTTCGGCCCTGTCAACCCGTAGTCGATCGCCATCTCTCCACTCACGATTCCAACGTCCCGGGTCCGGTCCACGAAGATCCGGTTCCGCGTCAGCAACCGATCCACCTCGGCCAGCGTCGCCAACACCTCATCACAGAACCGGACCACCTTGGCCGCCCAACCGGCCGGCAGATCCCGCGTCACCCCGCCGATCCGGGTATAGCTGGTGGTGAAACGCGCGCCGGTCAGCCACTCGGCAAAATTATAGATCTTCTCCCGCTCCGTGAAGGTGTGCAGGAACACCGTCAACGCACCCACATCCATCGCAAATGCACCCAGTCCCAAAAGGTGCGCCGAGATCCTCGCCAATTCACAGCAGATCACCCGGATGTACTGGCATCGCAGGGGCAGCGCCTCGTGGATTCCCAACAACTTCTCCACCGCCAACGCATAGGCAACGTTGTTAGCCATCGGCGCCAGGTAATCCAGTCGATCCGTAGAGGGGATGAACTGGGTATAGGTCATGTTCTCGGCGATCTTTTCGTCGCCCCGATGCAGGTACCCAAGGTCCGGCACGGCACGGGTGATGGTCTCGCCGTCCATCTCGATCAGCAACCGCAGCACCCCATGGGTCGACGGATGCGATGGCCCCATGTTGAGGACCAGCTTGTCGCCCTTCAGTTCTTCCAGGTCGCCATCCGACCCACCCGATCCGCCCGCCGGAACCCGGCCTGCCGTGTCCCGCACCTCAATTGTCTGGGAAGTCGCCATTTTCGTCGTTTCCAGAACCGTCATTCAGCACTGCGCGACCGCGGTTCACGCACGATGGTATCCCGACCGCCCGGCACCGTGACAAACGGACCACCTTCCAACGGGGCCGGACGGGTGAACGCCACTTCAGGCAGATCGGTGGGCTTGCCACCCAGGGGGAAATCCTTGCGCAATGGATGATACGGATAGCCCTCCCACATCAGGATCCGACGCAGGTCCGGGTGTCCCGAGAAGCGGATGCCCATCATGTCCCACACCTCGCGCTCATGCCAATCCGCCGTGCGCCACACGGTGGACACGGTCGGCAATTCGGACATCTCTTCCGAAACATGGGTCTTGAGGCGCAGATGCACCCCATGACCCAGGCTGCACAATTCGTAAACCAGGGTCCACCGGGGGTCGTCGCCGTAGTTGTCCACGCTGGACAGATCCGTCAGCAGGTTGAACCCAAGAACCTCCTTCGCCGTGCGGCAAACCTCCTCGATCCGGGCTGCATCCCGGACCGTCAGGGTGATCTCACCCCGAAACTCGACCGGCCCGGAGAGGAGGTCGCCATGCAATTCCTGCAGGCGTTGAGCATGTTCCACTGCGGTGCTGGGAGGGTTTGCCACGGTCACGCCTTGAATTGGGGGGTGTCTTCCAGTCGCTGGGCCGTCACTTCAACATCCAGACGTCCGTACTGCGCAGGACCCGAATCCTGCTTCAATGTCCGGGTGATCGGTTCCCGTCCCACCTTCCCCTGCAATTTGATCAACGCATCCAGCAACGCCTCTGGCCGGGGCGGACATCCGGCAACGTAAACATCCACGGGAATCACGTTGTCCACCCCCTGCAGAACGGAATAGGAGCGGTACATCCCACCGGTCGATGCACAGGCACCCATCGCAATCACCCACTTGGGCTCGACCATCTGCTCGTAGATGCGTCGTACCGCCAACGCCATCTTGTAGGTCACCGTGCCCGCCACGATCATCACGTCGGATTGTCGCGGCGAAAAACGCATCACTTCCGACCCGAACCGCGAGATGTCGAAGCGACTCGCCCCGGCAGCCATCAACTCGATCGCGCAACACGCCAACCCCATCGGCATGGGCCACAAGCTGTTCTTGCGGAACCAATTCAAAGCCGCATCCACCTGGGTGTGGATCACTTCACCCTCGATCTTGGAATTGTATCCAAACTCGGCGGATTGAAGACGTGCAGACGGTTGAAGCGCAGTGGTTTCCATCAGAAAAGACCTTCGCTGCGGCTCATCCCGGAGGGCAGCGGACCGGGCAAAACTATGGTTGCCCCCCCGGTGCTGCAAGCCGCTTTTGTGAATTCTTTCACAAGGATTCCATGTCAGGCATCCCCGCATTCTCCCACCTCCCTGTCACCGTCGACGGAGGACTTCACGCCTGCGCACGGGGAATTGTCACAAGATCGGAACT
>CAZDYB010000558.1:0-3473 GCA_964509045.1 uncultured Akkermansia sp. | reverse complement strand
GGCCACATCCGAAGAAGTCCTTGCCCCGCCAATAGGCAACATTGTGACGGCAGGCGAACCGCGGCAGTTCCTGCCCTGCATCCTCCGGCACCGCCGGTTCACCCATCCGGACATCCCGCGCCCAGTTGGCCACCTCATACTGCCGGAAACCCGCCGCACCCGCCCGATCCACCAGGGCGTCGTACTGCGCACAGGCCAACTCCTCATCCACATCGAACTCGCCCGCCGCCAACTGCTCGAACAACGGGGTGTCCTCCTCATAGATCACCTCGTAACAACTCAGGTGATCCGTGCCCAATGCCAACGCCTCGTCCAGGGTCCGTTGCCACAACTCCATCGTCTGGCCCGGTATCGCGAACATCAGATCCACACTCACCCCGTCGAAACCGGCCCCGCGCAGGATGTCGAGGCTTCGAAACACCATCTCCCGCGTGTGGATGCGTCCCAACCGCTCCAGCAGGGACGGGTCCAGCGACTGCACCCCCATCGAGATCCGCGTCACCCCGGCCGACCGCAACAGCTTCGCCTTGTCCGCCGACACCGTCGCCGGATTGCATTCCACAGAAAACTCCCGCGCTCCGAGCAGGTCCAGGCGCCGCATCGCTTCCAACAACGTTTCCCACTGCTTCAAGGTCAGCAACGAAGGTGTCCCGCCGCCGAAGAAGATCGTCTCCGGCCGACATCGGGGTGCGATCAACTCCAACTCCCGCACCACGGCATCCACATACCGGTTCACCTGGTCGCCCGATGGCGGCGCGGAGTAGAAGGCACAATAATCGCATTTGTGCGCGCAAAACGGTACGTGGACATACAGGTGCCGCACCGGATCGGTGCCGGAGCGCATGCCAGCCGGCAGTGCCGGCGGAATAGGAAGGGAATTCATGGGTGGAACAGGAACCATCAGGACGGACCGGTTCCGTCGCCGAGTCCCAGATGCTCCCAGAGCGCCGCGGGTTCAAGCCTCAGGTTGATGTAGAACGGTCCGAAGTCGCCGTACCGTGCCGTCACTTCGTCAAAGCGCATCTCGTAAACAATCCCCTTCACGTCATCGAGCTTGTGCGCCAGCAGCGTCACCCCCCATTCCCAGTCATCCAGGCCCGCCGACCCCGTGATCAACTGCGAGATCCGGCCCGCATACTTCCGCCCGGTGCGCGCATGCGACCCCATCAGCTTCTTCCGTACGTCGAATCCAAGGCTGTACCAGTTGTCGGCTCCATCCCGCTTCTTGCTCATGGGATAGAAACACAGGATCGGCCAGTCGGGCATCTCGGGATAAAGCCGGTAATGCTGGTATTCCTTGTTCTTCTGCTGCGCCGCCGCCAGCGCCGCATCGAATTCCGCCGTGCCCGGCTCCAACTTCTTCTCACCACCGGTGAGCATCCGATGCAGGTCTTCCTCGGTCGTCACGTACTCGGGAAGTTCCGTGACGCTGAGGTAACTGAAGACCGTCTGGAGTGTCCCCGGTGGGAACGCACGTTCGACCGCGCGTTGCAGGGTGCTCACCTGCTGCAGTTCGGCGGCGAAAAGGACCACCGCGATATCCGCCTTGCCGCCCACATTCGCGTAGGTCATCACCCGCGGCTGGGCCGGTCCCGGGTTCGCCCGGCACACCGTTTCCAATGCCGTCAGGGCCGTCGCCGCCGCGCCCGATGGCAGCTCAGCCCATCGGGCGCGATCAATCCGATAGAAAAGATGGACGACATGGATGCCCTGGGAGAGGGGGACGGAAGGTAGGTTCATGTTCTGAAGATCATTCCACTGCCAGTACGTGGTCGAGCAACTCCGGAAACTGATCCAGGATCCCGGTCTCGGCCGCCACCAGGCCCACGCCCGCCTTCACCGCCGCCTCAGCCAGCTTGCGGTTGGCCGGATCCGCATAGCCCAGCACCGGCACATGGCTGATCTCGGGATCCTGCTTCATCTCGATGATCACCGGACACAGGTCCCCGGTCCGCAATGCCAGTTCCGCCACCACCACCACCGGCTTCTGCACCCGCACCTGCGCCACCAGTTCCGATGCCTGCTTCACCTCGGACACACGCCACCCCAGATCCGCCAATTGATGCCCGATCCGGCTGCCCGGCAGCAGCCTCTCATAAAACACGATCGCCAGCGGTTTCGTCACCACGCCCCGCACCGTGAAGAACCCCTTCCCCGAACGCAAAAGGTTAGTGTGCCATCCCGCTTCCCACGTAGCCTGTCGCCGTGTTCCGACCCTGCATCGATCTCCGCGGTGGACGCGTCGTCCAGATCGTGGGTGGCACCCTCTCCGACTCCGGCGAGGGCGTCCGCACCCGCTTTGAAGCCGATCAGTCCCCCGCCTGGTTCGCCCAGCTCTATCGACAGGACCAACTCGGTGGCGGCCATGTCATCGCCCTCGGTCCCGGCAACGAGTCCGCCGCCCAACAGGCCCTCGGTGCCTGGCCCGGCGGACTCCAGTACGGCGGCGGCGTCAATGCCGGCAATGCCCGCTCCTGGCTCGATGCAGGCGCTTCCCACGTCATCGTCACCTCCTGGGTCTTTCACCAGGGCCGCATCGACTGGGATCGACTCCGCGAACTCGATCGCCGCGTCGGTCGATCCCGGATCGTCCTCGACCTCAGCTGCCGCCTCCGCGATGACCAGTACTGGGTCGTCACCGATCGCTGGCAAAACTTCACCGGAGTGGCCCTGGGTCCCGATGCCTTCAATTCCCTCGCCGACTCCTGTTCCGAATTCCTCGTCCATGCCGTCGATGTCGAAGGCCTCTGCACCGGCATCGATGTCTCCCTGGTCCAGAAGCTCGCCGACTGGTCACCCCTCCCTGTCACCTACGCCGGCGGTGCCCGTTCCATCGAGGACCTCGAAACCGTGCACCGGATCGGAAAAGGTCGCGTGGACCTGACCATCGGTTCCGCCCTCGACCTATTCGGCGGCGCCGGCGTGCGCTATGCCGACTGCGTGGAGTTCAATCGCAGGGCCCGGGATACCGCCGGCGGCACGACATTGCGGTGAACCGCGAACGTCCGACGGATCAGCGCCAGCCTTGCCACAAGTCACCCTAGTGTAGTGTCTCACAAATGACTGGTATTATTGGAGCAATCCGTCAAAGTTGGTAAATGCCGCGGGTTGCTCAGCCAGTTGTCCTCGATCCGAACTGTCGTCTTGAACTCGAGCGATGGATTGCCGCTCACCAAACTCCCCAACAGGTTACTCAGCGTTGCCGTATCCTGATGATGGCAGCCGACGGCCATCGGGACATCGACATTGCCGATGCCCTCCAGATCAACTCCAAGACGGTCAGTCTCTGGCGCAAGCGTTTCCTGAGTGAGGGAGTTCAGTGCCTGTGGGAAGTGGCGCCCGGTCGTGGACGCAAGGCGACCCATTCCCCTGAGAAGATATCCGAAATCATCCAAAGCACCCTTCAGAGCCGTCCCAACGGCGCAACCCACTGGAGCTGCCGCTCAATGGCGAAGGCGCAAGGTGTGAGCAAG
>CAZDYB010000557.1:0-3474 GCA_964509045.1 uncultured Akkermansia sp. | reverse complement strand
CCCTTCGCCTGGCGCGGCTTCTGGGATTTCGGCACCGGCGCCCTCGGCGACATGGGATGTCACCTGTTCAACCTGCTCGCCCTGGCTTTCGAGATCCGGAATCCGACCTCGGTCGAGGCCGAGTCCGAAGGTGGCACCGCCGAGTCCGCGCCCCTCTGGTCCAGGGTCACCTACCAGTTCCCCGCGTTGAACCGTCAACCCGCCATGAAGGTGGTCTGGTACGACGGCGGCAAACGACCCACAGCAGATCTCATCCGCGGTCCCGTCACCCAATCCAACGGCGTCATCGTCATCGGATCCAAGGATACCCTGATCACTTCCTACGAAGGCGGTGGCTCGCTCCTCAGCAGGACACCCATCGACTCCTTCAAGTCCATCCCCGAGACCTTCAGCAAGCGGACCGACTGGGAGCAAAGCCACTACGACGAATGGCTCCTGGCCTGCAAGGGAGGTCCTGCCGCCGCCTCGAACTTCGAGATCTCCGGCCCCGTCACCGAAGCCGTGCTCCTCGGCAATGTCGCCATCCGCTCCGGTCAGACCGTGAGTTGGGATTCCGAACGCATGCGCACCGGCAGTGCCCCCGGTGATCTCCTGCTCAGGAAGCCTTACCCCCCCGGTTGGCGCGTCTGAGGAATCACCCCCCGGAGCGGCGACGTTCGGTCGCCGTCCCTTCGAACGGCGAGTGGCACTCGCCGCTCCGATCTCCTCCCCATCAACCGGATTCCCGTTCCGTTGAATCCCCTGGGGACAGGCTCCGCACTCGCCACCACTCCCTTCTCATGTTCCCTGCGTTCTTCGCGGCTCCACGCGCAACTTCCCACGACGCGGCGACATCGTTGGCATCGGCTCCAAATCAGCACACTCTTCGGGATGCGTCGCGGTTGGAACCAACATGGGTGGAGCGTCCTCGCTTGGGCATCGACAGGCTTCCTGTTGCTGGCCGATACCAACGCCACCCCGGCCGCCAGCCTCCAGCCGCCGGCCGAGGTCGTCTCCGCAGGCAAACGATTGCGCGTCGCCCAAGGTCTCCAGGTCGACGCCTGGGCCTCCGAACCCCTCGTCGAAAACCTCACTTCACTCGACTTCGATTCCCAAGGCCGGGCCTATGTCGTCGAGACCGGTCGACGCAGGACCAGCGTCTTCGACATCCGCAACCTCAAGGACTGGATCGACGACGACTTCGCGCTGCGGACGGTTCCCGACCGGATCGGGTTCCTCACCGGTCAACTCGGAACCAATGCCGCCTTTCGCGCCGCCGCCAGTCCGGGTCGTCCGGGTGCCTTTGGAGATTTCAATCAGGATGGCGTGGTCGATGCCCGGGATCTCGAAGTGGAGAGCGAACGGATCCGCGTGGTCTGGGATTCCAACGGGGATGGCCGGGCTGATCGTTCCGCCATCCACGCGGACGGGTTCAACACGAAGGTGAGCGGTGTGGCCGCTGGGGTCCTGGTCTCCGGATCCGATGTGTGGTTCACCTGCATTCCCGATCTGTGGCGTCTGCCCGCCGCCGGATCTGAACCTGTCCCGGTCGCAAAGGGTACCCCCCTGTTGACCGGGTTCGGCGTCCACATCGCCTTCGGTGGCCATGATCTCCACGGGCTCATCCTCGGACCGGATGGCCGGTTGTACTTCAGCATCGCCGACCGCGGTTCCCACGTGACCAACCGCGAAGGCAGGGTCATCGCCCTGCCGGATACCGGAGCCATCTTCCGAAGCGAGCCGGATGGTTCCCGCATGGAGGTGGTGGCCTCCGGGCTCAGGAATCCCCAGGAACTGGCCTTCGACGAATGGGGCAACCTCTGGACCGCCGACAACAACGGCGATGGCGGGGACAAGGCCCGCTGGACCCTGGTCCTGCCCGGTTCCGAACACGGCTGGACCATCGGTTGGCAATGGTTGCCAAAAATGGGCGCCTGGAACTCGGAACGGCTCTGGCACACCCGCGAATCCAATACCGCCCTCTACATCCTCCCTCCAGTCGCCCATGTCGGACATGGCCCGGCTGGCATCGCCTACTACCCAGGTACCGGCCTCGGGCCAGCCTACGAAAACCACTTCTTCTACGCGGATTTCCCAGGGGGTATCCGGACATTCAAGGTGGAACAGGCCAACGGATTCTGGCGCGTCGTCGGGGAAGGCAACTGGATGGAGGACAACTCGCCCGCCCAGATGCGGGGCAAACTCCTGTGGGACCTGTCCCCGGTCGATGTCGCGTTCCCGCCCGATGGCGGTGTGGTGGTGGCGGATTGGGTCCAGGGCTGGGACAAGACCGGCAAGGGCCGTTTGTGGAAGGTCACCGACCCTGCGCTCCGCGGTGACGCAGCGATCCGCGAAACCGCACTCCTGTTGAAGGAAGGGATGGCTGGAAGGAAACGCGATGCCCTGCACGTCTTGCTCGGCCATGCCGACCTGCGCGTCCGACAGGAAGCCCAGTTTGAACTCGCACGACGCGGCCCCGGTGAATGGCCCGCCCTCGCCGTCACCGCCCGTTCAGGAATGAATCCCCGCGCCCAACGCCATGCAATCCGTGCCATGACCCAACTCCTCCGCGTCCATGCAGGAGCGGAGGATTACTTCGACGAACTCGTCGCCGGCCTCCGTTGGTTGGACGATCCCGATGCCACCGTGGTGGTCGAAGCCTGCCGACTCTTCGGCGAAGCCCGGTTTGTTCCAGCCCAGGTCAGGTTCATCGCCCTGTTCCAACATCCGGATCCTCGCGTCGTCTCCGCCGCCGTCCTCGCCTATCGCGACCTCTTCTCCGGATTCTCCAACCCTGACCAACCGCTCCGCTTCAAGGTCGGCACCCTCGACAAGGTTCGCGGCGTCCTGCCCGGTTTCATGGATCGCCTGTTGCCCGCTCCCGGTCCGGACTCCCAGGCCGGAGCCGTCATGTGGCCGGTCGCCGATCTCCGCGATGCCCTCGTCAAGGCCGGTGGCAGGGATCCCGTCCTGCAACACGCCGCCGTCCTCCTCCTCCTCGAAATCTGCCGGATCAATCCCTCAGCCATGTTCCCCGGCCTGGCTACCCTCAGCCGCAGCTCCCATCCCCAGGTCCGGTCCACCATGCTGCTGGTCGCCCGTCGCCTCGCCGCTCCCGAAGTCGCTTCCTTCCTCGAAGACTCCGATCCCCGCCTCGCCCTCGAAGCCGCCCGCGCCATCCACGACGTCGGGATCACCGCCGCCTACTCCGATCTCATCCGCTACCTCGATACCGGTATGCCCAAGGCCGCCGAGGCTCGGTTCTCCACCGAACCCTCCTTCCCTTTCACACGGCAGGAATGGCGCACATTCTTCCTCCGCCGCTCCGTCAATGCCGCATTCCGCCGGGGTCACCCCGAAGATCTCCCCGTCCTCTCCCGCGCCGCCGCCAATCCCGATCTCCCTGAAATCGTCCGGGTCGAAGCCCTCGCTTCCCTGCGCGACTGGCCCACACCTCCCCGCCGGGACCGCGTCACAGGCCTCCATTTCCCCCTC